>NZ_CAUQNQ010000005.1:0-52858 GCF_963519265.1 uncultured Gemella sp.
TGAGGTAAAAATAAATGAGAAGAAGTTTTATTGGATTATTTTTTATAATCCTTGCAGTAACTACTCTACTTGATGGATTTAATATTTTCCCAACCGGATCAATCTTTCTGGCTATATGTACTGTTGTACTAGGATTTTTCGCTATTCGAGGTTTAATAGATTTTGATTCAT
Organism: uncultured Gemella sp.; assembly: GCF_963519265.1. Lineage (GTDB taxonomy): Bacteria > Bacillota > Bacilli > Staphylococcales > Gemellaceae > Gemella. Next base: position 172 of record NZ_CAUQNQ010000005.1, read on the forward strand.
TTGGAACTATCTTTCCTCTAGCATTATTATTCTATGTGTACAATAAAAATTATCACTTTGCTGATATATCAGGTGGAAAAATATTCTTTATCGCTGTTTTCCTTAGCTTAGGTATTTCTATGTTTGTCCCTAGAAAATATAAATATAGAGAATTTAAAAGTTTTTACAAAGGAAAAAAACATCAAAAGATAAAAAATGGTGATGATTTTTCTGATGTAACATTCGGAGAAAATGTTCAGTATATAGACATAACTAAATCTGATTCATTCTCTGCTTCTACAACATTCGGAACTACTACTATCTACTTTGAGAAATTAGATACTTATCCTATTAAAAACTTTGACCTTAATGTTTCGATTTCTTTCGGAAATCTAAAAGTGTATGTTCCAAAAGAATGGGCAATCGAAAACAATACAAATAACTTCTTAGGAAAAGTTCAAAAAAACTCTCATAGCATCGGTAAAGATGTTAAAATTATCCTAAATGGTTCGGTAACATTTGGAGAAGTTGAAATAATTCATATATAAAAAATAACTCTCAAGACATTAAAGCTCTTGAGAGTTTTCTTTATTATTTTCTTCTTTCTTTTGCTGTTCTCTTTTTTCTACTAACTTAGATAAATAGATTGAACCTACAGTTAATAAAATTACTAATAATGATGCGATTAAAAATTCTTTACTGAAGATATTTGTACTAGTAGCTCCGAAGTTTAAGAATACTACTGTTCCAGGGATAATACCAAGTACACTCGCTATCATATATTTTGATAAACTGATATTAGTTAGACCATATCCGTAGTTTATCATATTATACGGTACTAAAGGTATTAGTCTCAGTATTACTAAACTCATCATTAGTTTTTCATCACTAACATTAAAAATTCTATCGTGTTGCTTAGGTGTCATTTTTTTCTTAAGGTAGTTTTTCACCCATTCACGACCGAAACGACGTGATATTACAAACATAATATAGCAATTCAATGAAGCTCCAACGAAGGTTAGTAAACTTCCTTCTACAAAACCAAATGCTACTCCTCCAGCAACAGCAAGTATCGGAACCGGAAAGAAAAATACCGGTAAGAACATAAACATTAATACATAAATTATCGGTGCTAAGACACCAAAACTTTGAATAAACTCAGTCATTACTCTCCTCCTATTTAAAGTATGCTGATACTTTCTCTAAAAACTCTAATTCGGTATATGAAGCGATTTTCTTAAATGTAGTATCATCCATCAGCATTTTATCATTTTCACTATACTGTCTAAATGCCATACTACACCAAGTAACTCCTCTTAGACAATTAAATATTAAATACCTCTCAAATCTCTTTCTATCAAAATTTCTATAATTACCATATTCTTCTAAAAACTCATTAATTTCATTTTCTGATAAAATAATATCAGTTTTCCAAAATGTCGTTGTCGGTGCTAGAAAATGGGCTAAATCTTGTTCACATTCACCTATTAATGCCTTCTCCCAATCAATAACATAGCTGTCTTCTTTTCCTTCACCTATTAAGAAATTTCCTGAATTTAGTTCAGTATTTATAATACATGGATTAGCAATACTATACTTTTCAGGTATAAGTGTCAGACACTTTTCTAAGAATCTATTAATATAAGAACTAACTTTCTCATCAGCTTTATCCCAAGCTAAATACTCACCTGCCATCTGTTTACATTCATCAAACATAAGTTGGAATGGGTTGGCTGCATTGATTAATTTATTGTCTCCATATGGTGTATTATGAACCTTACTTAATAAATAAGCTGCAATATACATATCTGTTTTGTAATTAAGTGGTCTTCCTTTTAAGAATTCCATTGTTAAATATTTATACGGTAATAAATTCGTCTCTGTTACTAAATCATAAGGTTTTGGTGTAACTCTACTGTCTTTCAACAATTGCAGCGTTTCGTATTCATATTCTATTTGATTTTCAAGATTCATCTGGCTCTTCATATTTATTCTGAGAACCTTTTTCAAATCTCCTTCCTCAAAGGTAAAATTAATATTATATTCTCCAGCACCTAACAACTTAATATTATTATAACCTGTCTCTGCTAATAAAAGGTCTTCTTTAGTATCGATGTCTAAGCCAGCTTCTCCTAAATAATAACTTAACTTCTGCTCATCACAAACAGTAAGTAAATTCTCTAAAACGCTATTATCTCCATAACTTGGAAGATTAAAAACTTCTTTAATAGCTTTTTTCATACCTATTAAAAAATAACCACCATCAACACTTGGATTTATAACAACATCATACTCATCTAATTTTTCAAATGCAGCATGAATCATATTTTCTTTAAGATTATAGATGTCTGAGCCTAATAAAATCACCTTGTCACTAGACTGTAACTCCTCATCAATTGCGTTATACATTTTATCACCAAGTGTTTCACCTACTTGATAAGAAAATTCTCTATTTTCTAGAATATCCACCATCACACTATCATCAATACTTTGACCATCATGATAGACTGCTATCTCTTCTCCACACTCTTTTAAAACATTATAGTTTTTTTTCATTAATTTCTTTTGAATTTCTACAGCAGTATCCGGAGATACAAAGTCATATAACCTTGTTTTTGTTGTACCTACCTTCGGCACTCTTGTAAAAAATATTATTCTGTTTTTCATCTCTGAAATTTTCCTTTTATATAAAAAATATTTAAGGGAGTGACTCAAAAATCGTGATTTCCAATAAACAAGATTTTGTCGAGTAGCTTCCCACGATAGTTAATTAAATATCTAAACAGCTTTTATAAAGTAAATTTAGATATCAATAAATCCCTACTCTATGAGTTCTCATATGAACTTTGTTAATTTTTAGGACTTTTGGGTAATCACCTATACAAAAAAGGGAAACTCAACTACAAAATTTCTAATTGAAATTACTATTTTGAGTCACCCTTTTACTTTATATATTAATGTTTGTGTCCAGCATGATCATCTTTCTTTTCTGCAGAATGATCATGTCCTTTGTGCTCATCATGTCCTTAATGTTTCTCTGCACCTTTTACTGCGTCACTTGGATCTTTACAGCAATCTGCAATTTCAAATTTATAACTGTGTTCTTTAGTTCCATCAATTGCATTACATACATTTTTGTATCCTAAATCAATAAGTTTTTGAGCAACTACTGAAGAACTATTTCCTGTAGAACTATATACATATATTGGTAATTCTTTATTTTCCGGTAAAATTGATTTTAAATCATCTAATTTTTTAACATCGATATTTTTTGCTCCAGCTGCGTGACCTTTTTCAAAATCAGCTTTATCTCTTACATCTAAGAGCACATTGTTTGCAGCTGTGTCTAATAATGCATCTTGGAATTTACTGCTACTTAATGATGAATATTTTACAAGATCATAGTTATAATCTTTTACATTTTGAGCTCCAGATACATCTTTAAACCCTTGTTTTGTAAGTTTATCTATAGCATCCTTTGTCTTATCTGATTTATCACTATAAACTACTACTTTCTTCTCTCTCCAAGTACGAATTTCTTCAATACTCTTATCTATTTTTGATAATGGAATATTAATGGCGTGCTTAAGGTGACCTTCTTTATAAGCCGCTTCATCTCTAATATCTATAACAAGATAGTTTTCTTTTTCCTTATCATCTTTTTGAATTTTGTTTAACTCCTCACCTTTTAATTCTTTTGCAGATGAAGTAGTTGAACATCCTACTAAAGTTAATGATAACACTGCTGACATACTTACAGCTAAAAATTTATTATATTTCATTTATTTTTCTTCCTCTCCTTATTTAATAAGAGACAAGGTGGTACTTAAATATTTAATACATTTAGGTATGCCCCCGTCTCTTATTAGTATAACTTAAAAATAGTTTCTTTTCTAATAAATAATATTATTTTTACTCATTTTTTATAATATTTTTACTTTTTTCTAAGTGTATCTTCCTCTTTGACTTCTTAATAAAACGCACTTTAGAAATTTACAATTTTTTAAAATTTATATTCATGCTCTTTTGTTCCATCCCAAGCATTATAAACATTTGTATATCCTAGCTCAACAGCTTTTTGAGCAGCTTTAGATGAACGATTTCCACTGTAACAATATGTATAAACTGGTGCATTTTTATCGGCTGGTAACAATGCCGCTAAGTCTTTATCAATATTTTTAACATCAATATTTTTAGCTCCTGCTACATGACCTTTTTCATAATCTTTTGCTTCACGAACATCTATGAAAGTTCCTGCTTTTTTATCGATTGCAGCTTGGAATTCATGAGCAAGCAATGTAGTAAACTTAACGATTTCATAATCCTTATAGTCTTTTACACCTTGAGCATTAGAAACTTTTTTGAATCCTGCTTTTACAAGTTTATCAGCAGCTTCTTTACTTTTCTTACCAGTGTTGCAGATTGTTACTACTTCTTTATCTTTCCATGCACTTAAGTGCTCTGCATGTTTCTCAATATCAGCTAATGGAATATTGATAGCGTGTTTTACGTGTCCTTCTTTATATTCTTTAGCATCTCTCACGTCGATAACAAGGTATTTTTCTTTTTCTTTGTCATCTTTTTCAATTTTATTTAACTCTTCCCCTTTAAGTTCCTTTACCGCAACAGTCCCATTACTGCTACTAGAAGTACTATTAGAAGCTGAAGAACACCCTGCTAATGATAATGATAATACCGCTGCCATACTGACAACTAATAATTTATTGGTTTTCATAAATTTATCTCCTTTGTAATAGTTTTCATAAATAGTATAACAAATTAAATAAATTCAATCAACAGCACTTCCCAAGATACCGAATAATTATTTTACTTTTTACCTAGAATTTCAATTTACATAAAAGTACAATAAAAGCTATAATCTAATGTGACTATAGCTTTTATTATACACCTTATTTTTTTCATACTTTTGTTATATTCAGAAAAATAATAATATTTTTTACAATTTCTTAGCTTCTAATTCCTTGAAAAACTGAATAATGTTTTTTACTTTATAACCCGTATAATTTTCTAACTTATCATCAAAATGCCATTTTCTTTCTACTAAACAAGTTTTAAAACCTAATTTTTTTGCCGGATTTATATCATGATACAGAGAATCTCCAATCATCATAGTTTCGCTTGCCAATATATTTTCTTTTTCCAAAACATTGATAAAAGCTTGTTCTTTTGGTTTACTTATATGCGTTTCTCCTGAAATGTACAATTTAAAGATATTATCTAAACCAAGTTTCTCAATTTTACTTCTTTGTTCACAAGATTTCCCATTTGTTAATAATATCATTTTATATTTCTTTGAAAATAGACTTAACCAGTGATTTACTTCTTCGTTAGGTTTAATTGATTCCAAGATAAAATCAAACTGCCTCTCATAATAATTGTTACAATCCTCTTTCGTTAAGATAATTCCAAATTTCTCTAAAGTCAGCTTTAATCTTTTATCCCTAATATCTTTCAGCTTCACATTACCCTTTAAAACCTCATCTACTAGCATATTGTTGATAGCTTTATAGTGCTTGAAAAACTCTTCATAACTTGCTATTTTATCGTATTTTAAATATTCATATACCTGTTTGTTAGACTTTTCCCATATGATACTAAAATCATATAAAGTATTATCTAAATCAAAAATAAGGTTCTTTATCTTAGTCATCAATCTCACCTCCCTTATAAAATTCATTTTAATTATTAATGCGTTCTCAACATTATTATAACATATAAAAAATAAAGGAGCTAATATCTAAAATTATGATTTCAAAAAATCAATTTATTGAATAACTCCTTTATTCTTCTATAAATATTTAATTGTTTAATTCTTATAATTTAAAAGTAAGAGGGTGACTCGACAAAATCGTGATTTCTTAAGAAACAAGATTTTGTCGAGTCAGCCCCGCACAGTTTATTAGATATCTAAAAAGCTTTTATAAAACATATTTAGATATCAATAAACCACTGCGTCTATCAGTTATAATATAAACTTTTTTAAAATCTAAAACTTTCGGTTTGGCTCAACCACTTACTTTTTTATTTTAAATCTTAGTTTTCTCAGATTCTAAATACTTTACTACAGGTTTCGCTTCATAAACTATTGTTCCTGCAGGAATACTATGTTTTACAACTGCATTGGCTCCTATTTTCGAATTTTTTCCAATTGTAATATTCCCTAAAACTTTTGCTCCAGCACCTATCATTACATTATCTTCTATCGTGGGATGTCTTTTAATTGGATCTAATGTTGTGCCACCTAATGTTGTGCCATGATACATCGTGACATTATCTCCTACTACGGCTGTTTCTCCTATAACTACACCCATACCATGATCAATGAATAGTCCTTTGCCTATTTTTGCTCCTGGGTGTATTTCTATACCAGTCTTACGACGTGCTCTTTTTGATAATAATCTAGCTGTAGTATGCCATCCTTTTTTATATAGTTTATGAGCAAAAAAATGATAATTAAGAGCCTTTATATGTGGATACGTAAGATACACCATAAGTTTTGACTCCGCTGCAGGATCATCTTTCAAAACTCTGTTTAGATTATAATTTAAATTTTCAAAATAGCTCATTACACTTCTACATGTGTAACATCTTCGAAATCAAGTACTGATAAATATTTATCCACTCCATCCGGTAGGATTGTTACGATATTTTTACCTGGATATTTCTCAGCAGCCTTTTTAGCTCCAACTATCGCAGCCCCTGAAGAAATACCTATACCTATACCTGTTGAACGTAAGAAGTTCTTAGTCTCTTCGATTGCTTCTTCACTTGTTACAGTGTATACATCATCCATGTACTCTTTTCGGAAGTTTTCTGGAATAAATCCTGTTCCAATACCTTGGATTTTATGAGCACCTCCACGCCCTTCACTAATTGCTGGTGATTCCGCTGGTTCTACTGCAATCGTTACAACTTCTGGTTTTTGTTCTTTCAGATATCTTGCTACACCAGTGAATGTTCCTCCAGTACCAACTCCTGCAACAAAGACATCAATATTTGGAACTTGTTCTAAAATTTCACGTCCTGTTGTTTTGTGGTGATATGCAGGGTTAGCAGGGTTATCAAATTGACTTAGAGAAATTGCATTGCTGTATTTTTCACGAATTGCAGCAGCTTTTTCGATTGACCCTTTAATACCTAATTCTTTAGGAGTTAAAATTAATTGTGCCCCATAGGCTTTAATAATATTACGTCTTTCAATACTCATACTTTCAGGCATAATTATAACAGCTTTTAAACCTAAAACTGAAGCTAAAATAGCCACAGCTATACCAGTATTCCCACTAGTCGGTTCTACTATAATAGTATCTTTATTAATAGCACCTTGAGACATAGCTTCTTCTAACATACCTAATACAGCTCTGTCTTTTACACTTCCTCCTAAGTTGTATTTTTCTAGTTTCACAAAAATATTTGTGTTATCTAATTGATATACGGGTGTGTTACCCACGAATTTTAATGATGTTGAAATCATAAAATCCCTCCTCTTCTGACTTATTAAAATAACTTTATTATTTGATTTTGATTATATCACATTTTCTTACTGAAAATAAAGTAATTAAACTAAAATTCTTCAACGTTTTCATCAGCTATATTTTAATTTTTCCTCAAAAAATCGAATAAGATTACTATGAAATATCAAAATATAAAACACGATAAGTTAACAAGTGAGAAATATAAATCTAAACAGTACTTGCAGTAATGAATTTACTAAAATCTAATTTTTATCAAATTACTCATATTAACTCTTATATAAATTTATAAAAAAATGTAAAAAAGTTCAAATTTTTTTTATAATTTTATCTAGAAAGTAAATAAAAATATCTATATCTATAGCGAATAAGCCAAAATTAAAAATAAATCTAAACGATAAAATACTCTCTACATTCTTTGTGTGATTCTTTCACTACCTATTACCTTATTAAAAAAACATTCCTGGTGACACGTATTTAGACTAAAAGCAAAAAAGGGAGTGACTCAAAAATCGTGATTTCATAGAAATCGATTTTGTCGAGTCACCCCCGCACAGTTTATTAGATATCTAAAAAGCTTTTATAAAGCGCATTTAGATATCAATAAACCACTGCGTCTATGAGTTATAATATACACTTTTTTAAAATTTAGGGCTTTTGGGTCAGCCATTTTCTTATGCATTCTTTTATTTAGAGTAGTTTGGACTTTCTTTTGTAATTTGAACATCGTGTGGATGAGATTCGATTAATCCTGCACCTGTCATACGAACAAATTGTGAATTTTCACGAAGTGCACGTAAATCATGTGAACCTGTGTAACCCATACCAGCACGTAATCCTCCGATGATTTGGTAAATTGTTTCAGAAACAGCACCTTTATAAGGTGTACGTCCTTCAATTCCTTCTGGAACTAATTTTTTACCATCTTCTTGGAAGTAACGGTCTTTAGATCCTTTTTCCATTGCAGAAATTGATCCCATTCCACGGTATGCTTTAAATGTTCTACCTTGGAAAATTTCTAATTCACCTGGTGACTCTTCACAACCTGCAAGCATAGATCCTAACATTACAGCATGTCCACCAGCTGCGATAGCTTTTACTACGTCACCAGTATATTTAATTCCACCATCAGCGATAATTGTTTTTCCTAATTCACGAGCTACTGTCGCACAGTCATAAATAGCAGTTATTTGTGGTACCCCTACTCCTGCAACTACACGAGTAGTACAGATCGACCCAGGTCCGATACCAACTTTAACAACGTCTGCTCCTGCTTCGAATAAATCACGAGCAGCTTCTCCAGTTGCAACGTTACCTGCAATGATATCTAAAGTAGGATAGTTAGTTCTTAATGTTTTAACAGCATCTAATACACCTTTAGAGTGTCCGTGAGCTGTATCTACTACGATAGCATCTACACCAGCAGCTACTAAAGCATCTACACGTTCAACTGTATCGTTTGTAATTCCAACAGATCCAGCTACTAATAAACGTCCTTTAGCATCTTTTGCTGAGTTAGGGTATTTAGCTAATTTTTCAATGTCTTTAATTGTAATTAATCCTGTTAATTTTCCTTCTTCATTAGTTAAGATTAATTTCTCAATTTTATGGCTACGTAAAATTTCACTAGCTTCTTCTAAAGTAGTTTTCTCTGGAGCAGTAATAAGGTGCTCTTTAGTCATTACTTCACTAATTTTAATATCGAAATCAGTTAAAAATCTCATATCACGGTTAGTAATGATTCCTACTACTTTCATATCATTTTCATTGTTTACAATAGGTACACCTGAAATTCTGTATTGTTGCATTAACTCTTCTGCTTCATATACTAAGCTATCTGGTGTAAGGAAGAAAGGATCAGTTATTACTCCACTTTCTGAACGTTTAACTTTTCTTACTTCTTCAGCTTGTTCTTCAATGCTCATATTTTTGTGAATAACACCAAGACCACCTTCACGTGCCATCGCTATTGCCATTTTGTGTTCTGTTACTGTATCCATTGCAGCAGAAATAACAGGTACTGATAATTTGATTTTCTCCGTTAAACTAACTTTTAAATCAACCTTCTTAGGTAAGATATCACTTTTTGCTGGTACTAATAGTACGTCATCAAATGTTAAACCTTCTTTTTGAAATTTATTTTCCCACATTTTATTAAAATCCTTTCTTATTTTTCATCATCAGATATATTAAATTTAACTTCATTATTCTCTAGAGAAGCAATTCTACATAAAGAACAAACATTTACATTTCTCTTGTCTAATAATTTTCTACCATCTTGGAAACTTTTCTCAACTAGAATACCGACACCTACAGTTTTAGCCCCAGCTTGTTCTACTATTTCCATAAGTCCTAGAGTAGCTTGCCCATTAGCAAGGAAATCATCGACTATAAGAACTTTATCATCTTTATTAATGAATTTTTCAGAAACTACTATAGTATTAGTTATATTTTTAGTATAGCTATGAACTTCTGCAGTATACACATCGTTATTTTTCAAAGTAGATGGCTTACTCTTTTTAGCAAACACCATCGGTACTTTAAATAAATTAGCAACCATAATAGCTGGTGCAATACCACTTGCCTCAATTGTCAAAATCTTCGTTATTTTCTCTTTTTTAAAATACTCGTAAAAAGATTCTGCCATTTTCATCATTAAACCAGCATCGATTTGATGGTTTAAAAATGAATCAACTTTAAGGACATTATTATCATAAACTTTACCATCGGTAATAACCATTTCTCTTAGTAATTCCATAACTCCTCCTATATAAACTTTGAGTAATTTTATTTATGATACCAAACTTTCATTGAAAATTCAAGAGCCTAATGAAATGTTAATCATTAAGGCTCTTTATTCATAATATTATTTTAAATTGTCTAATAAGTCAGTTATTTCATTTTGAGAAAAATGATATTTTTCTTTACAAAATGCACAAACTAATTCTGTTGTCTCTTGTTTAGCGATATCTTCCAACTCTTCTTTACCTAATGTTACCAAAGCATCAGCATAGCGCTCTTTAGAACATGTACATTTGAACTCAACGTCATTCTTATGTAAGATACGGTAGTTTTCTTCTCCACCAAAGATAATATTCGCAATTTCTTCAGGCGTTTTCCCTTCATGAATAAGCGTAGAAATAGGCTTAATATTGCTAATTGCTTTTTCAATCTTAGTTATAGTTTCGTTAGTGGCATTCGGAAGTACTTGTAGAATAAATCCACCTGCAGCTATTACAGAATTGTCAGTTTCTACTAATACCCCTAAAGATACTGCTGAAGGCACTTGCTCACTAGCAGCAAAGTAGTATGTGAAGTCTTCTGCAATTTCTCCTGATACTATCGGTGAGGTAGTTGTATACTTTTCATTTAATCCTAAATCACGCACTACTGTGATATTCCCACTACCTACTACTCCTTTTACATCAAGTTTTCCTTGTGCATTACTCGGAATATGAACTTGCATGTTTTTCGCGTATGCTGTAGTTTCCCCAAGTTCATTTGATGAAGCGTATATAGTTCCTACAGGTCCATCTCCACGTACAGCTACATCAATTCTATCTCCACTCTTAAGCATAGCTCCCATCATAGTAGTAACCGTAGCAGTACGTCCTACTGCTGCAATTGCCGTTGGATACGCATCGTGTCTTTGTCTAATTTCTTCTACTAAATCTGTAGTTTTTGTCACAAAAAATCTAATTTCATCATTAAAGGCTAATCCTCTAATTAAATAATCTTTCATTAAAATTAATTCCTTTCAAATTCTTATACTTCTATAAATTTCTTACGATTTTCTATTATACATTTAATTTCTATTATTGTCTATTTATTTCATAGAAGCGACTCAAAAATCGTGATTTCTTAAAAAACAAGATTTTGTTGAGTCACTTTTTTAAAATTTACTACTTTTGGGTCAACCTCGCTAACTTAACTACATCTTCTCTTATTTATTATTATAATTTCTAATAAACTCATTCATCTCAGCTACACTATCAGTAAATAATGTTCTTTCTCTATCTTCTTTAGTTAAAAATCCTTCTTCAACCATCTTATCAAAGTATTGTTCCAGAAAATCATAATATCCATCAACATTCATTAAAATACACGGGGCATCTTTTTTTCCTACTCGAACCCATGAAATTACCTGTGAGATTTCTTCTAATGTTCCAGGACCTCCTGGCAGAGCAACAAATATATCACCTAAATCAACAAGCTTATCCTTCCTTACAGACATATCATCAACAATAATAAACTCATTAATACCAGTGTGACTAATTTCTCTATCTACTAAAAATTGAGGCATTATACCAATAACTTCACTATTATTTTCTAATACAGTATCAGCTATAACACCCATCAAACCTACTTTACCACCACCGTAAACTAGCGTGTAGTTGTTATCAGCAATCCATTTACCCAGTTCAATAGCATTTTCTTTATATGCTTCATTTCTACCATTATTAGCTCCACAAAAAACAGTAATTTTCATTATTACTAGCCTCCTTTTAAATATCTGATGAGTTATCTTTATTTATTTCATGTAAAAGATTTACCTTCCAAAACAAAGTGGTAAATCCTTAATATATAGAAAGTATTAATAATTATTATTTTTCTTTATTCATTTTATATAATTCAATAATACCTTTTAGCGTTAACTCTTCATCAACTACGTCAACTACATCACTATATTTGGCTATAAATTTAGATAAACCACCTGTTAACACTACTTTATAATCTTTATCTAAATCTTGTTTCAGATGCTTAATAATATTTTCAAATTGACCCAAGAAACCATAGAATAATCCCGCTTGCATCTGACTAGTTGTATCTAAGCCTAAAGAAGAATTTACAGCTTCAAATTCTACTCTTGGTAACTTAGCAGCTCTTGAATACAATGCTTCAGCACTAATATTCATTCCTGGACAAATAATTCCACCACGGTAATTCATATCTTCATCTACACAATCAAAAGTCGTCGCCGTTCCAAAATCAACTACAATAGCAGGCAAATACGAACTAACTTTCGCACCAACGATATCAACAACACGATCCGCCCCTAGCTTACTACTATAAGGTTCCGGAACTTTTATTCCGGTATTAATTTCCGCTGAAACAATAACCGGTTCTTTTTCAAAATATTTTTTACTCAGTAGTTCTAGAGCAAACATCATCTTTGGAACAACACTTGAGATAACTACGCCATCAAAATCTTCAAACTTTATCCCTTTATCAATGAAGAAATTTCGAATAATAACATAAAGTTCATCTTCAGTTTTGGTATTATCTGTGGCGATGCGCCAAGAATGAAGCATCTTATAATTACTACCAAATACTCCCAGTACAATATTCGTATTTCCAACATCTAATGCAAAAATCATCTACAATCTCCTATGATTAACTTATTTTAAGAATGATTATATTATACCACAATTATTCTAATGCAAATAGTAAAATACAAATATATTAGAGTCAATAAATTAAACTACTGGCAAAATTAAAAAAAGATTGTTGACTACCCTTTTAGCCAACAATCTTTTTTTCTATTATCTTCTTGATAACGATTCTCTATATTTAAGTGGTGTCATTTTCACTAGAGTTTTGAATATTCTAATGAAGTAACTTGTATCAAAATATCCAATATAATCAGCTACTTCTGAAATTGAAAAATCAGTATTCGCTAATAAATAACAAGCGTTAGAAATACGTTTATCATGAATATAATCTACAATACTAATCCCCATATCTTTGTTAAAAATTGAAGATAGATAACTCTTATTCACACCTAGATAATCACTTACATTATCTAAACTGATTTTTTCTGAAATACGGTCATTAATATATGCTATACAGTTACGCACTACAGCCTGTTTGTCTTTGTATTTATTTCTATCTACAAGTAAGCAATAGCTTCTAATAACGTCTTCTGATAAATCGTAGTTATCAAGTTTATTTTTAATCTTAACCCATAATTCTTCAATACCTAAATAATCATCATTATGTTGTTCTAAAGCATAGCGTAATAAATCATTCATATTATATGATTTTCTACGACGAACATTAACACCTTGTTCAATATGATTTTCTTCTACTCCGTGATTTCTTTGACGAAGATCGAACAGCATATTTACACGAGAAATATTCCCATCTACTACAGCTTCTAAGATTTCATGTTTAAACTTAACCTCACTCTCTAAAATTCCGTTTAAATATGTATTTTTTCTAGAAGCCGTTCTTCTTACATTTTTTACACTTGAATCTTCTATTAAGACAATTGCATCTAAGAAGTCTACATCTTCACTTTCTACTAATAATTCTATTAAATAGTTGAATTTCTTTCTTGGTGTGATTGGCAATGAAAAATATACATCACGAATTAATTCACTAATACTTGCACCATATTTAGTTAATGATTCTTGGAATAGTTTCGTCGGTATTAAATACTCTAAAAATGGAGTGATTAAATAGAATTCTTCTTCATTTTCACTTGGTATAAATAAACATGAAATCCCCAATCCACTTTGACATTTTACCAATTTACCTGAATGTAATCCTTCTTTAATTTTTGGTAAATTTCTCTTAATAAATCTACTGAAAATACTACTTAATTGCTCTTCTCCTAAGTTAAAGCGGATTTCTTCATCAGTATATTTATAAGTCAATACATCTCCATTTAAATCTAAAATATCCTTAATTCTCTCAATTTTTTTAAATGAACTTCTCATTTTACCTACCTCCTAACAACTTTTAATTTTAATCTATTGTAATATCTCGTCTTGCATTTACAATATATGAAATTGTAAAGAATACAACACTATATGCTACTAGCATGATAATTAATGCATTCGCATTATCAAACTTAAATACTTCCCTTACAGCATTTCGAGCTGCTTCATCTTTATAGTAATCACTAAATAATGGAACATCAAACATGTGGTATTTAGCCCATGAATACTTTGTAACAGCAAAGACTGTTAGACCTTGTATTAATCCAGTTCCTAAAAGTGACAGCATTACTAATACTAGTGATAAAATTTGTGTTTTAAATACCACACAAACTAATACAACCATAGCAACAAAGAAGATAAACACCGCTAAATCTGCTAAATTCGTAATGATTAGTTGTTTAGCAACTGTTCTACCAAAATACCCTTCTTCTATAGTATCCTTCAAGTGGTTTAAACCTACTTTTCTATCAAAAAACACATAGTATTTTGTTAAAAAGTCAAATACTGTTCCTACTACTAAGAAAATAATGTAGTTGATAAATGCTAAAACTATTTTCGCAGTAAGTATTGCAGAACGTGATTTTGGTTTTGTGTATAAGAATTTAATAGTTCCTTTTGAATACTCTTGAGATAGATTATTAGCTAACATAATTAGTGAGAATACCAAAGCAAGTGCAGCTGAAACTACTGTTATTCCACTTAATATTTTCACCGCATCAATACCATCTTCAAACTGTCTTTTTGTAAAGTAACTATTTAGTAAAATAATCCCAAATGATAGTAAGAAATATAGCCACGTAGTTTTCTTTTTATAATCTTTTATAAATTCATTTATTAGTAATTTCATTATTTTCTCTCCCCTCCTGTAATTTGTAGGAATCGATCCTCTAATGATGTATGTAATTCACGAATTGTATCTAATTCTACATTATTATTAACTAGATATGTAATAATACGAGCTTTTCCCTCACGGTCAAGATTTTCAAATACAAAGCCATCCTTAGTTAACTCATATTTAACACCTAGTTCTCTTACTAATCTTTCCGTTTTTTCTACATCGTAAGTTGTTATTAATGTTTTAATAATCTCATCTGCTACAAGATTTTCTAATTTGTCATCTGCTATGATTTTACCTTTTTCTATTACGATAACTCTATCACAAACTTTTTCGATTTCATCCAATAAGTGAGATGAAATTAATATTGAAACTCCTGTTGCTGCAATTTCTTTAAGTTTATTACGGAAGTCTTGCACTCCTTGCGGATCTAAACCATTTACTGGTTCATCAAGGATTAAAATTTTAGGATCATTAAGTAACGCTTGAGCTAATCCTAATCGTTGGCGCATACCTAGAGAATAAGTTTTAACTTTTTTTCTTATAACTTTTTTCAGTCCAACGAACTCTACTAACTCTTTCATTCGTGCTCTTGTTACTTTTTTACCACAAACGCGAGCACTTTGTTTTAAGTTAGACCATCCCGACATATAGTTATAAAACTCAGGTGTTTCAATCATCGCTCCAACTTCTTTAAGCATAGTGGTCTTACCTAAACCTAAAGGTTTCTCAAAGCAATAAATATCTCCTTTTGACACTTTAGTTAATCCAACCATCATTCTCATTATTGTAGTCTTACCACTACCGTTAGGACCTAATAATCCAATAATTTCACCTTCGTGCATGTCAAAAGTGATATCCTCAACAATTGTTTTTAAGCCAATACGCTTTTTCAATCCTAAAACTTCAAGAACTACTGGATTTTCTTCCACTTCTTCTTTTTTTACTTCTCTTACTTGTTCTTTTTCAACAGCATGCACTAGCTCATTTCTATCTAATACTACCGTTTCTGCATAAACATCTACTTCTTCTTTAACTGAAGGCATTATTACCGTCTCTTCATGATTTTTCTGCACATCACTTGTCTTTCTAGTGTAAGTAGAAGAATTTTCTATATCTACTTGTTTTCTAATTTTTTCAAGTAAACTTGCGTAATCCTCAGATTTTTTACTATTTCTTCCCAATTCATCACTACTTAATATGTCTTTATTTTTTTCTGAATTTGTCATTATTTGTAGAAGATTCCTTTCTCATAAATTTTCTTTTATATTATATCATATTTATACTATTATTTCCATTAAATAATGAATAATTATTTTTTATTTTACTACTTTCTTTCTTTACATATTACAAACCAGAATTTAAGATTTTTCTATTTATATAATTCCCTTTTTCTTATGAAAATTTGAAATCCCTATATAACAATATCAATAACATTTTCATTTATTTATATTTTCTTAAAATTTTGATTATACTTGTACATACATTATTATAAAAATTCTAAAAATTAATATATAACATTTGCAACCTTGTTATAAGTTTAATTATCGCTAAAATCTATATTTGTTTTTATATTAACTTTCTGAAATGCTAAACTATAAAATTTATTATTACAGATATAATGTACTTTTTTTCATTTACATAACCTTATTAATAACCTATACTATAATCAAATCTAAATTACATTTAAATTTATGATATAATATAAATTGAGGTGAAATTATTATGAAAAAAGAACTTAGAAAAAAATTTATTATAGAACGAAATAAGCTAACAGAGAAATATAGAAGTGATGCATCATCTAAAATTTTTTCAAATCTTGAAAAAAATCAATTATTCGAATCTGCTGAGAAAGTATTTGTCTTCGTTGGTTTCGGCAGCGAAATCGCAACCTTACCATTTATAAAAAAATGGATAAATAAAAAACAGATTTTTGTACCAAAAATTGATAACAAAACAATGAATCTAGTACACTTAACAACAATCAAAGACTTAGAGCCAGGTCATTTTGGAATACTAGAACCTACTAGTACTACTTACTACAACGAGGAGGTTGATTTAGTAATTACGCCTTCTATAGTGTTTGACAAAAAGGGGTATCGACTTGGTTACGGTAAAGGTTATTATGATAAATATTTTGCGACAAACAAGCATAAAACTAGCATCGGTTTATCTTATGATAAACTACTCCAAGAAAAAATCCCTACTGAGCAATATGATGAAAAAGTGGATATTATAATAACAGAGGAGAAAACTTTAATAATCAATGAAAGATATAATAATAACAACTAGTGTAAAAAACACCTTAGAATTAAATAACCAAGCACAAAAACTAGCTAATGAATTAAATTTAAACTATATCAAAAGAAATAAAACAACTATCAAACAGTTACTAGCAACCGTAAGAGGTGTAATAGTTGTTTATAAAAACAAACTTAGTTATTTCGAAAATAATTCAGAATTTTTCTTTCATTTAGATACAACTGCATTAAAAATAAAAAATTCGGACAATGAACCTTTAGTTGAGATAATTAGTAAGGAAAAACAAAGTGTTCTAGATTGTACGATGGGGCTTGCAGGTGACAGCATTCTACTAAGTTATTATGGACACAATGTTACTTCTATTGAAAAAAATAAGATTATACACCTAATAACAAGTACCGGACTTAAAAATTATATATCTCCTGATGAAGAAATAAACAAAGCTATGAGAAAAATTACAACCTTTAACTGCAATTGTATAGATTATTTAAAAAGAACTCCTGATAATACATTCGATATAATATACTTTGATCCAATGTTTTCACATGATATAACTGAATCTAATAATCTAGACGGGATAACACCCCTTGCCGATACAACCTTCCCTTACGAAGAATTCTTGCAAGAAGCCACTCGTGTCGGAAAAGACAAAATAATTATTAAAGCTCACTTCAAAGACAACATATTTGAAAAATATAATTTCACTAGAATCGTAAGAAAAAACACTAAATTCCATTTTGGATTCCTAAATATAGACAAAAAACCAAAAATCAAGCATTAAAGCTTAATTTTTGGTTTTTCATTTTTCATTTCTTTTACCGCCTGATAACCATCATATCCAGTAATTTCTTTAAAATCACGATATAATGAATTTTCCTCAGATTTAGCGCGAACTACACTCTTAAAGTCTTTGTATGTAGCTTTAAACTCTGCTAATTCCACTCCTGATAAATAACATTCTTCTATTAAATCTAAAAATTTAATAATAATAGTTATCTCATCTGTATTATATAATATATAATCTATTGGATAGTTAAATTCCATACGCTACCTACTCAAATGTATATCCAACACCTCGAACTGTTCTTAAGTTCTTATCATAACCAATTTTTCGTAGTTCTTTTCTTAATCCTGAAATATAAACTTCGATAGCGTTTATAGTTGTTTCTGAATCAACACCCCACACTCGATCAAATATTTCTTCTTTTTCAAGTACGATGTTATTATTAATTACAAAGAATGATAATAGTTCAAGGTATTTCCCTTTAATTGTATCAAGCGTCCCTTCGCTAGAAGACACCAATTCATTTTTAAGATCTAGTACTAAATCATTATAAGTGATTTCATTTTCACCTTTTAAATTGCTTTCACGTTGAAGTAAATTTGACATAGTCGTCAGCAAAAGAGAAGCATCTGCTACACGTGGTAGATATTCTGTTACTCTATGCTTCATAACTCTAGCCTTTTCGTCAGTTGATTCTGCTATAGTTATTACAATCACTGGTGTTTTCAGCTCTTTTTCTTCACGAATATAATCCAGTAAATCAATTCCACCCATTCCAGGTAAAATACTATCAGCTATTACAAAATCATATCTATTTTCATCAACAAGTTTTTGTCCATCTAATCCATTATAACAAACGTCCGCATCAAATTTTTCTGCAATCGCAGCCTTTAATGACGCAGCTAATAATTTGTCATCTTCTACAATAAGTGCTCTAAGCATCAGTAACTCCTCCTTATATTTTTCTATTTAATCTATCTAGCTTCTTATTTTATAACTTTTCAAAAAAAAATACAACTAAAAACTACAATATTTTTTACTATTTTTTTATTATAAGAGAATATACAATACTAGACAATAATATTCCTACTAAAGCACCGCTACTATCTATTAATACATCAACGATATTTCCATCTCTTCCTACCACAAAAGTTTGATGAAATTCATCGCTTGAGGCATAAAGAACAGAAAATAAAAAACTAAATATAACAGTTTTTTTGAAATCTCTCATCTTATTTTTCTCTATGAATAAATTCGATAAATAGCAAAACAAGAAAAATCCTAAAACCATATATTCGCTAAAATGACCTAACTTTCTTATGATTAAATCATTAGAAATCTTCGATGATTCCGCACCAGCTTGGCTAGAGAATAAAAATATCACTGTACAAACTAAAATTAATATTATTAATGAAAAGTATTTCTTATATAAAAGTTTAATAATAATTTCTCCTTAGTATTTATTTTAATATTTTTTTCCTACTTTCTATAATACCACATTATTCAAATTAATGGTAATATTTGTAAGTAAAATAAGCGAAAAATTACTTTTATTTTTTTTCCAAACAGCTAAAAAACATAATATTTTCTCTAAATTACTCATATGATGAAAATTATTATTTTTTATTATAAATGGAAATTTAATTTCATAGAATGTAAGAAATTTCATCAATACCTCTATTATAATTTTATCTATTATGCGAAAAGATAGAGGACGATTCTTTAAATATGATTTCGAAAAAATCAATTTAACAGAGTCGCCCCCCTAATAACTTAGTAATATGTTTGCGAAATACTACAACCTAGTAGCGAACCTTACTAAATCTGATTAATAAATATCAATTATATTCCACTAACAAGTTATTTTAATTTTCTTTTCTTCTAAGTAAGTAAAATGCAAGTAACACCGTACTTCCTATGAAGACTGAAGTATCGGTTTCCCCTTCACCTGTCTTAGCTAACATTCCTTTACTACCATCCACTTTAATACCGTCTATAGTAGGTAATAATTGTTCTGGAGTTTTCATTGGAATTTGAGGTGTCACACTTGGAACTTGAGGTTTGTCGCCTTTTGGTTCTTCCAGTTTATCTTCACGTGGTGTTTCTGGTCTATCACCTTTCGGGTCTTCCGGTTTATCCTCACGTGGTGTTTCTGGTTTATCACCTTTCGGTTTTTCCGGTTTGTCCTCGTGTGGCGGCACTGGTTTATCACTACAAGTACAATTACCATCTTTTCCGTCGCGACCGTCTTTTCCGTTCTTCACTACGAATTCTTGCTTAGTTCCGTCTGAATTTGTGATTACTAACATATGCGTTCCGTCTGAATTCTCTTTCACCTCAACCGTAGCCGACTTACCATCGATTCCGTCTTTTCCGTCGCGTCCGTCTTTTCCATTCTTCACTACGAATTCCTGTTTCGTTCCATCTGGATTTGTAATAACAATAGCGCGACTTCCATCGGTATTTTCTTTTGTTTCAATTGTTGGAGATTTTCCATCTTGTCCATTTTTCACAATGATTTCTCGTTTTGTTCCATCTGGATTTATAATAGTGATTGTATATGTTCCACCTTGATTTTCTTTTGTTTCAATTGTAGCTGATTTACCATCAATACCATCTCGTCCATCTACTCCATTATAGATAGTCTCTTCACTAATTAAAGTATCTCCAGTAGTATATGTTAAGCTATTATCATTGTCATAATAAACAGTAATATGAACCCCAATTGGTTTAGCTGTTGGTTGCAATGTTGGAGTAGAATCCACACTTCTTGCTCTTCTTGCACTTCTAGGTTGTGCTGGATAAATTGGTTTTAATTCAACTCTTGGTGCTCGACCATCTTTTCCGTTTTCTCCATTTTTGACAGTTGTTGTAATTGGTTCTTTTCCATCTGGCTGAGTAATTGAAATTGTATGACTTCCATCTGAATTTGTTACAATACTAACTGTCGGTGTGAATCCGTCTTTTCCATTGTCTCCTTTGTCACCTTTCGGTCCAGCGGCTCCTGTTTCTCCTTTGTCGCCTTTAACCCCTTTAAGGTTTCCTGCTGGTTTCCATTCTCCATCTTTCTTAACAAGTACATCTCCTGTTGTTGTATTGATGAATGTATCCCCATCTTTTCCATCTTGTGCTTCTGGTGTACTTGTTCCATTTAGAATATCTTTTCCATCACGTCCGGCTGCTCCAGCGTCACCCTTGTCACCTTTAGCTCCAACTGCTCCGTCTTGACCATCTTTAATTACAGATGTTCCTAGAACTGTATCTGTTCCTTCGTCAAACTGGTTATTTGCATTCTTATCACTATAGAACGTTAATGTC
The DNA here is from genome assembly GCF_963519265.1 of uncultured Gemella sp. Lineage (GTDB taxonomy): Bacteria > Bacillota > Bacilli > Staphylococcales > Gemellaceae > Gemella. The sequence continues at coordinate 21,568 of NZ_CAUQNQ010000005.1, forward strand.
GTTTCTTTCTTAGTTTCATCGCGATCTACTTTGACTTTTGGAGTTTCTCCATCTTTACCATTTTTGATAATTGTTTCGACAGGTTGTCCATTCGGTTGTGAAATCGTAATTGTATGAGTTCCATCATTGTTTTCTTCCACTGTTACTGTCGGCGTTGGTGGCGTTAAGTCTACAACATCGATTGTAATGTCTTTTGTAATTGACTTAGTTTTACCCGCATTTGTCACTGTTACCGGGATATCAAATGCTCCAGCTACTGTCGGTGTTCCTGAAATAGTCTTACTTGCTTCATCATACGTTACACCCTCTGGAAGTTTGGTCTTATCAACCATTAATGTAGCATCTGCTGGTATTCCAAACGTAATCTGTCGAATTGTTTTTCCTAGCGCAATCATTTGACGATCATTTTTGATATCTAATGACACTGGGTCATCTACTACTTTTAGAATAATAGTTGCTTCTGCACTATCATTTGAAGTTCCTTTACCTAACAATTCAGAATCTAGCGTTGCTTTCAAGCGAATTATATATGTTCCAGGCTTGGTTGGAGTTCCTGTAATTGTATGCGTTGCAGCATTATAATTCAATCCTGCTGTTGATTCAAGGTAAGAGTTTATATCTCTTTCTGGTAAATCCACACTTAGATAACGAGCACCTAAATCTGAATGTTCACTGTGCGAAACAACCATACTTTTAATAGTCTCACCAAGTCGAATAGTTTGCTCATTTTCTGTAACATTAATAGTTACAGGAAGTGGACGAACATTAATTTTAATATGTCCCCCATCTACTGGAGACTCTGCCATTTCTGGGAAAGTAGCCTTATATGGAATTAAGTATTCTCCAATTTTAGATGGTGTTCCAGAAATTGTTCTACTTGCAACATCATAAGTAACTCCCGGCGGTAATTGACTTGTATCAACATCTAATCTTGCTTTAGCATCTGAAGAAGTTAAAACTACATTGTCTATAGCAGTTAGAACTGTCTTCTCTTGTTCCTTATTCTTAACATCAACACTTAAATCACGTGACGTTACATTTATCGTTAATGTTGCGCTCGCTGTTGAATTTCCACTAATCGTTGGACTTGTTGCTGTAAATGTTGCCGTATAAGTCCCTACTTTTGTTGGTGTTCCTGAAACAGTTTTTGTCTCAGCATCATAGTTTACACCTGGAGGAAGCTCCCCAGAAGTAATTGTTAACAATGCTCCATCAGCTTGTAACTTAATAGGAGGAAGTTCATCTAAAGCTTTCACTTCTTTTCTATTATCAGGAATAGAAAAGTTTAATGGTATACTTTTTACTGTGATGTTCACATACGCATATGTCGATTGATTTGTACCACCTGCAGTGGTTCTATTAACATAGCCATACACTTGGAAAGTCCCTACTTGAGTCGGAGTACCTGTGATTGTTTTTCTGTCAGCAGACCAACTTAAACCATTTGGTAACCATCCTCCGACTGAACTTACAGTCGTATTTGCAGGTAGTTTAAGAGTAATCGGTGGAATTGGTTCTCCTGCCGTATAAGTGTAATTAGCTGTTGGAACATTAAAACTTCCTGGAGTTACTGTAAGGTCTACTATCTTAGTGATTGACTTATTATCTTTAGTAGCCGTTACCGGTATAAAATAACGTCCTTCATACTGCCCAGTTCCTGATAAAGTCTTACTATTTCCGTCATATTTTATTCCTTCCGGCAACTTAGTAGAATCAACTGTGACTGTAGCCCCTTCTGTAGCTGTTATCACCATATCAGCAAATTTAGTTCCTTCTGATACCGTTTGTTTATCATTAGAAATCTCTAAAGATAAATCCGTTACTGGTGAAGCATTTACCTCATAAGTAAACTTCGTCTTAATCTGACGACTTTCACCTGCATTATTCATATACGTAGCAGTAACATAAGCTGTTTGAGGTTTATCTGTTTTCTTTAAAGCGTATCCTACTATCCCTGTATTATCCGCATTAGGGCTTAGCTGGATATAGTCTCCCTCTGATTCAACCGTTAAATTCGTAATCTTACTTCCATTTATCATTGAAACAGGAATATTTGGAATTGTTTGACCTTCGGTCCAAGTCTGATCACCAATGGCATTTAGTCCATCCATTACTTCGAAAGTAAATTCTCGTACTGGAGCATCTTCTCCATAATGTCCATCCTTAGCTTTCGCTGTAATCTTATGAACACCGACAGGTAAGATTACCCCATTTTCTTTTGTAATCTTGTATTTAGTTGGGTCATCTGTTCTTCTTGTAATTGTAATTCCTTCGGGAGCCGTTATATTTATTAACTCTGCATTTTCTTTATTTAATATTAAGTCACCAAGCTCTTGAGTTTCTGATTTTTTTTCAACTGCGACTGGAATAGGATTTTCAACTTGATAAAGTTTATCTGCTTTAAGTAGTACATCTGCATGAGTCAAGTAATAATTCAATCTATCACTCATATTATTAGCTACCGCACGTTCCTGAGTTCTAACAGGCACCGTGAATATTTTTTCAGTTCCAAAACTATCCGTCGTTTTAAACTTAATTATAAAGTTTTCTTGCTGTTTAGGAAGTTTTGTAAATCTTACTCGATAAGGATTTTCACCTATCTCAGAAGAACGAGCATCCCAATTATGAGATTCAAATTTAGAAATATCAACTAGTTCATATGCTACATCAGGATTTTTATCTAATCGTTCAAACTTATCAATCCTAACCTTATCCCGAGGAACAGAACTATCCATAAAACGCAATCCAAATTCAGTATAATAATGAAGAGTATCTTTTTTAGCATCCTTAATTGTTCTTCTAGCGTATGAATCTCTTAAATAATTGTGGTATTCAAAATAAGAATTATAGATTTTAGAATCATAATGATCGACATTTTCACTATCATAACCTATAGCATAACCAAAGGTTGTTGTAGGAATAACCAAATTACCTCCTGAAGCATCTGCAGCACTAGGAGATAAAACATAAGGAGAGCTCCTGTATGTATTTATTTCAAAAGTTCCAGGATTTCTAATAGTTAGAGGTATACTCTTTTCATATTGACCGTCTTTAGAAACTAAACCAATATTATAAGTCCCTTCCTTAACAGTCTTATCTAGAGTTATTTTCCCTGAAATTCTTTGATTGGTAGAATCGTAAGTTAACCCTAGATCTTTAGCCCCTTGAGTTAGTTCAACTCCTTCTTTAGGATCTATACGGCTAGTTCCAGTTTTATAACTTAGTGTTATTTCACGACCATCTTTGGTAACAGTACGATAACCAGACTCATTTTCGACAGTGATATAAGGTAATTCATTAACCGATTTCACTACTAGTTCTGTTGTATACTCTTTACCTTTAAATATAAAACCAGGGTGATAAGTACCGGGTTCTATAGTATTGCTTATTTCAGCTATAAAATTAGGATAATAGTCATAAACCCTTTTAAAACCTAATTTTTGAGCATCCTCATTCAGTGCAAACTCTCGAACAACATCATAATCACTGTAATATTGATTCTCATCTTTCAGTGAATTAACAAATTCTCTTGATACTGAGAATTCTACATTAGTAGATTCATTAGCTAAATATGAATATATTGTTTTAGACATTGGATTAAATGCTGTCGGCGTTGAAGTCGTCTCCGCATCCAACCTATAACTAACTTTCCCTGAATGCCCTGCTCGTCTAAGCTCTAAATATAATACCTCAAGAGCCTCTTCTAAAGTTCGCACACCATTATTTAATTCTTCTAGAGTCGCTTTATCTTTTGTTAAAAGTTGTTGTACTTTATTTTCTTCCTGCTTAGAATTTTCTAAATTTTTTGTCAGCTTAGCTCTAACTTCTGCACTAACATCTTTTCCAGCTAAATATTTTTCAGTTTCTTGGCTAACTGCCTTAGATTCCAAAAGTCTATTCGATAAAGTATCCTTAGCTTCTTGAACTTCTTTTGTTTCTAAAGATTTTTTATCTTCTTTTTCTTTCTTTTCTGAAGACTTCTCAATCTCTTTTTCTTTTATTTCTGTAGATTTTTCAGCCTCTTTTTCTTTTGGTAATGTTTTTCCAATATTTGTCGAAGCGGTATTTTCTACTACTTTTTTCGTTCTAGTAGAAACTGCATTCTCAGCAGTCGGCAAACTTCCCTCTTGCTCCTTATTTTTCGGTAAATCTATATCCAAAGGTTTAACATCAACAACAGGTGGATTAAGAGACTCTTTGCTAGCCACTTCGGTCCCCGTTACTTCCCCAGCTTGCACTTCAGGAACATCAGATACACTACCTACATAAAACTGTGCAGCAAGAACCGATGCCACACCGACACTAAGTTTACGAATTGCATATTTCTGTCTTTTTTCTAACTTCATATTAATAAACAATCTCCTTCTATAAATATATTTCTTTAATTCTTCTTACATATAGATAATAACAAATAAAAACTTAAAAAGCTCTGAAGATTTATTAGACCTTAAAGATAAATTCTTTAGTCTTTTTACTTCACTCCTCATCAAACAATTAATAATACAAAATAATCATACTGAGTTTAATTTTAGAAAACTTATAAAATTATTTTACCCTATTATTCAACTTGTTACTATAAACTCAATAAAAAGCGATTAAATTTTCGATATTCATTATCTCTAATATACATAGACAATACTCCAAAAGTATACCACGAATTATGATTCTAAGTAAATATTTTTAATATAATTTTAATACAAATTTAATATGATTTAATATTTGGTTTTAAATTATTATAATCTTACTAAGTGCTAATTAGAGAGTTTTTTTCTTTGCTTTTTATTTGAAATCTTCCACTAAATAACTTTAGAAAATAAAAGTATAATAATTTAGGTTAATATGATAAAAATAATTTTTAATTGTACTTTATTTTAATAAATTTATTTCATATATTTATTATTAATACTAATATATCTATTTTTAATTTTATATATTAAATGATTTTAATATCGAAATTCTCTTTAAATCTTATTTTTCTATTGCTTTAAAATTTCTTTTAATCTATTTTCCAACAAAAATACACTATATTATGATATAATATAAGAAAACGAATTCAAATAATGGAGGTCTGTTATGCCACGTATAGTTGCTAGAGGATTTAAAAAAGAAGATTTAAAAAAAGTTAGTGCTGAACTTTTCGATACTATTGCTGAAATAATCGAAAGACCACGTGAAGCATTCACATTAGATTTAATTGAAAGTGTTGCTATTCTTGATGGAGAAGAAATCAGCAGAGCAAACTTAGAAATTGGATGGGTTCACCGTCCTGTAGAAGTTTGCGAAAAAGTTGCTAATGCTGTTAATGAACTTTTCAAACCACTTGGTTACGAAACAGTAATGATTTCATTTAAAGATATCGATTTAGCATACGAATTTGTATTCAAAAAATAATTATTAAAAAAGGAGTAATTCGAAAATCAAGATTTAATTCAATCTGATTTTTCGAATTACTCCAATTTTTTACCCTTTTACTTGAGTTTCATACATTTTCTTATAACTTCCATCTAGGTGCAACAACTCTTCATGCGTTCCACTTTCTATGACTTTCCCTTTTCTAAGGACATAAATCATATCTGCATTTTTTATAGTTGATAACCTATGAGCTATTATAAGCGTTGTTCGTCCTTGTTTTAATTCTTCTATAGCACGACTGACATTTTGTTCTGTTTCACTATCAATATTCGCCGTCGATTCATCAAGAATTAAAATCTTAGGATCTTTAGCTAAGGCTCTTGCTAGACAAATAAGTTGCTTCTCCCCTGTTGAAAAGTTATTTCCACCTACTTCTACTTTTGAGTCCAACGAGCGATTTTCTAATATGAAATCTCCTCCAACTCTAGATAAGGCCTCTCTGGCAATTTTCTCATCATTTGAAGTAGTAATATTTTCAAGTAAGGTACCTTCAAATAAAAATGAATCCTGAAGTACTATCGCCGTTTTTTCTCTTAGATACTCCTTACTATAATCATTTATATTTCTACCATTAATTAGGACATTACCTTTAGTCGCACTGTAGAACTTAACAATCAAGTTCATAATAGTACTCTTACCGCTTCCCGTATGTCCTACAAAAGCTACAGTTTGATTTTCTTTAATTTCAAGATTCAAATCACGAAGCACATAAAAATCATCTTTATAAGAAAAATACACATCTTCAAATTTAATATTTCCTCGGAAATCATCCTCGGTAATATCGTTATGATTGTCTTCCTCGATTTCTAGCTTAAGTATCTCTTGAATATTTATAGCCGCACCTTGCGCTCTGATATAATTAGAAATCCCCATCGTAAAGTCTGCGATTCTATAAATTATATCGGTAGTATAATTTATAAATAGATATACCATTCCCAATGTAATGCCATAAACATTATTAAAATGTGAATACGAATAGTAATAAACAATACCTATGAAAATCACAATTCTAAATACTCCAGTTATATTATGAAGTAACAGACTATCTACTAGATTTAATTTTTTCCAATATTTATAGCGTTCTTCATTATGCTTATTCCAGTCTTCAATACTTTCTTTCTCTTTATTGAAAGCTTTGATGATTTCTAAATTTTGATAATTCTCATTTATAATCCCATTACTTTGAGAAAATTTACGTCGATACCCTTTAATACTATCTATAGATAACTTGTTGTAAATTTTTAATACTATAAACATTACCGGAAATAACGCTAGCATAAATAATCCAAAACGTACATCTACATAAAATAATACAATATAAGAAAAAATAATCTTTAGCACGATTATTAATATCTGCACAAATGTCGAAACGAAAAATGTTCTAATTTGGTTAACATCACTCGTTATCCTAGATACTACAGAACCAGCTGGCATATTATCGAAATACTTAATCGGTAGGTTTTGTATATGATCATATACCTGCATCTGAATTCTAACGTAAACCTCATTAGCTCCTTTTACTAAGTAAATGTTCCTAATATAATTAGAAATCCCTGAACATAATAGTATAAGTCCATAGCCAGCTATTACTACCAATGATTTTAGAATTATCTGACGTGTTAAATCTCCAGTTATACCATCAAAAACTTTCGACAACACATATACACCAGCAACACCTAATCCCACATTTAGTAGCGAAAAGACAAAACCTATTATATAAGATTTCTTTGCTTCTTTCATATAAGGAAGAAATTGAAATAACGGATTTTTATTCTTCATCATCTTCTACCTCCTTATTTTGATACTCATCTAGTTGTTTATACCAAGGACATTTTTCAAGAAGCTCATCATGCGTTCCGAAATTTAATATTTTACCATTATCTAATACAACTATTTTATCAGCATGCCTTACTGCAGAAATTCTATGGGCTACTATTATATTAGTCTTACCTTCTCGAGTTTTCTTAATATTTTCAATAATAGTTTTTTCAGTATTAGAATCTACAGCACTCAAACTGTCATCAAGTATTAATATTTCAGGATTAGATAACAATGCTCTCGCTATACCTAGACGTTGTTTTTGACCACCCGATAGAGATAAACCATTTTCTCCTACAAGAGTATCAATACCATCTTTAAATCTACTAATATCCTTTTTAATATCAGCTTGTTCCAATACTTCGTCTAACCTATCCTCTAAATCATATCTATAAAACAACACATTTTCTTTTATAGATTTTGAGAACAACTGATATTCTTGTGGTGCGTACCCTATTTTTTCTCTAACAGAATAATCATAATATCGCTCCATTCCCTTGCCGTCAAGAAGTAGCGTATTTTTCTCTATCGGATATAATCGAAGTAATTGCTTGATAAATGTCGTTTTCCCACTACCAGTTTTTCCTACTACACCTATAGTTTCACCTTTATTAATTGTAAAATTAATATCTTCTAGTATATGATTATTATCCTCATAACTAAAATTAAATTCTTTAAATTCAATACTATTATTAAACTCAAAATTACTTTCAGCTAAGTCATTATTAACATCTGCTTTTTTATCAGAGATTTCTAGGACTCTTTTTGTAGCTTGACGCACTTCTATAATCATAATAACTAACTCAGATAAAGCAATATACGGCCACTGAATCATACCTATAACTACACAGACTGAGATTAACTCTCCTAATGTCATCATCCCTAAATTAATAAAGTAAAATCCAAAAGCTACAGCTATAATATAACTTGTCGCTAACGATACTGTATTAAGTGGTTGATAGACAAGAGTTTTCTTCATGTATTCTTCATTACTTCTAGCATAGCTTCTAAGTTTTCCTACAAAACTATTTCTCACTCTATCTAGCAAGCTATAAGCTCTAATTACACGAATACCTTTAACATTTTCTAAAGTCTCTTCTGTAATTTCATCCATAGTTTTCGCCATCTCATTATAGTATTTTTCCTGCACATTACGTCTTCTAACTAAATAAATAGTCTGAAGAATCAAAGGTATATGAATCAGTAATAAATAAATTAAGCTAGATTTGTTAAATATAAGAACACTTATAAATAAATTGTAAATTATCCCATCAAAAATTAATAAAATACCATAACCAAAAAGTGGTGCAATATAATTCGTAATATCATTCGTTGATCTACTAATAACTTCTCCAATACTAAATTTATTAAAAAATACCGGAGTATGTCTATAAATATCATATTGAATATCATAGGTCATATCTTTAATAACTTTATCATATCCTATAAATGTATAGTATTCTTTAAAGAAATAAACAATATATAGTGCTATTCCAGCTAAAACAATTCTTAGAATTTCATTAACTACACCATCAAAATCAATATTTCCTCCTGCTATACCATCAACTATATAACTTAACCTATCAGTTGGGTATAACGTAAAATAATAAGATGCAATAGAAACTATTAGTGCAATTATTATGCGTTTTTTATCTCTATAAATAAGACTTGCTATTTTATTAAATATTTGCTTATTATTTATCGTTTTGTCCATTTTTCACCCTCCTTTTTTCATTTATTAAACTATATTTTAATAATTATAACATATTTAAACACTTAATTTTATTAAAAAGTAAATAAAACAGGAATAACTAAAAAATTCTTATTTCCCAGTTATTCCTATTCATTTTTTGAATATATATGATTAGAGCATATAATTAATTTCGACTTAAGCTACTCATTATAGGGAGTGACTCAAAAATCGCAATTTCGAAGAAACAAGATTTTGTTAAGTCACTTCCGCACAGTTTATTAGATATCTAAAAAACTTTTATAAAGCGAATTTAGATATCAATAAACCACTGCATCTATGAGTTTTCATATGAACCTTGTTAAATTTTAAGACTTTTGGAGCAACACCAAATCCAAAATAGCAACTTCTTAGTTATTTTTCTTTTTTAAACTCCGCTATTGCATCCTTAGCAAGTTTATCAACAACCTCATTAAGTTCAACACCTGTATGTGCCTTCACTTTTACAAAATTAACCTGCACTACTGTTCTTACCTTATTATAAAATTTCACATAATCCTGTGTATAAGGTAAATTCGCTTGCCAATCTCCAATTGCCCAAGATTCTATTCCTTGATAATCATAAAATAAAGTGATTTCTTTAATTTTTTTATCTACTGCGTACCACATAACATATTTGGCCGCCTCTAATTCTCCAGCAACATTGTGTAATTGAGCATAATCTTCTCTATTTCCAGCATGTTTGAACTCATATTTCTTATCACCATCTACTATAACTACACCAGAACCATAGATACCTTGTACTCTATCAAAACTTCCATCTATATATGCATACACTCCATCAACTGCTTCCACATTCTCTATCTTTTCTTCATTACCTTTTACAAACTCTTCTGCTTCTTCTATAGTTTTAAAACTTTTGTATATCGCACCCTTAAAACCTGTAACCTGCTCTTTACACTCATCCCATGTTGAAAATATTCCAGTTTTTTTACCTTTTCTTACCGCATAAAATTTAGTCATCATATTCTCCTTACAAAAAATATTTACTTTAAAATTATACTACATAGAAAATATTTAGTAAAATTTAAACTGTATCAACTGTCCTCTAACACAAAACATTATAGTTTATAATTTAGGTTTCCAAAATCAAACTCAACTGCAACATTTATTCTGCCACTACTACTAAAAAATTATACATTATTTAAATCTTTTTTTATGAAAAACAAAGAAAATTTTTGAAAATACAATAGAAGAAAAAACTCCTATTGATTGAATTTTTATGTATTTTGTTGTAAAATTGAATTGCTTATGAAAAAAATATTAAAGAAATTTTTTTATTTTATAAAGACAATTTAGGAGACATGATAATGAGTAAATATCATTTTATAGGTATTAAAGGATCCGGTATGAGCTCACTTGCTCAAATCGTTTACGATATGGGACATCAAGTACAAGGTTCAGACGAGGAAACATACTTTTTTACACAAGAAAAATTAGAACAAAGAAACATTCCTATGTTTAACTATGGAGTAGAGAATATAAAAGAAGGATACGAAATAATTTTAGGTAACGCCTTTAACGAGACTCATATCGAATATAGACGTGCTAAAGAACTAGGCTTAAAAACTTACACATACGCTCAATTTCTTGGTAAACTGCTTTCTGATATTCCTTCAATAGCAATTACTGGAGCACATGGGAAAACAACCACAACAACAATGGCAAGTAATATCTTTAAACACAGTCACGTTACCTCTTACCTAATCGGTGATGGTACTGGTCACGGAGAAAAAAATTCTAAATTTATGATAGCTGAAGCTTGCGAATACTATAGACACTTCCTTGCATATCATCCAGATTATGCTATAGTTACAAATATTGACTTCGATCACCCTGATTATTTCAATGATGAACACGACATGTTTGATGCATTCCAAAGCTTTGTGAATCAAGTTAAAAATACAGTAGTAATCTGCGGTGATGATCGCTTAGCTTCACAACTTAAACCAACTACTGCAAAAACAATTAAGTATGGATTTAATGATGGGAATGATTATCAAATCAAAAATGTTCAAACTACACCAGAACACAGTAAATTCGACATTTATAAAAATTCTGAGCTATTAGGAACATTTACAATGGCAGTCTTTGGATTACATGATATTTCTAACGCTACCTCAGCAATCGCTTTAGCTGATTTAGTTGGTATCAGTATTGAAAAAATTCAAGAGTCACTTGATTTATATAAACCTGCTGAAAGAAGATTTAGCGAACACAAAATTGGAAACAATGTTATTGTTGACGACTATGCTCACCATCCGAGTGAGATTAAAGCAACTATCGACAGCGCACGTAGAAAATACGCAGGCAAAGAAGTTATCGCTATTTTCCAACCTCATACGTATACACGTACAGCTAAATTCCTAAATGAATTTGCTGAAAGCTTAGAAACAGCAGATAAAGTATTCCTTTGTCCAATCTTCGCTTCAGTACGTGAGAAGGAAAAAATTGTTGGAATTGAAGATTTACAAAAAGTAACTAAAGGTGCTCAAATAATAAATAGTGAAAATGATTTTGATAAACTTAACTTTGACAATAGTGTATTCCTTTTTATGGGAGCTGGTAACATTAATAAACTTTGTCATAAATTTATCGAACACAAATCAAAATAATTTAGTTGTATTATAATCAATATTAAAATATAATTGATTATAAGGGCTTATAAAGGAGGAAACATTATGTTAGATATAAACTGGTTAATTTTAGCTTATGCTGGAATCTTTTTAGCAGGGGTAGGAGTATTAATCTTATGCATAAGCACTGCGATTACACTTGGAACTGTTAGAAAATCTATTACTATTGCTACTGAATGTGTAGAAGATGTAACAAATATTGCAGAAGATGCTCTTAATCTTGCTAAAGACCTAAATCAAACAGTTAAAAAGGTTGAAGGTAACCTAGAACCAATCATGGCAGAAACTAATATTTTATTACAAAACACAAACATCTTAGCAGAAGACTTACAAGTTAAATCTGAAAAGCTAGATCCGCTGTTCAATTCAGCAGAAGGGTTAGCAACATCTATCAACGGATTACAATCTTCAGTAGATAATATGAAATCTAATGTTACAGGATTTAAGAAAAATACTGATGAAAAAATCGAAAATCTTTCTGAAAAAGTAGAAGAAAATAAAGCTAAAGCTTCTAATTTACTTAACAAATTCTTAAAGAAAGATAAAGTTGAAGAAGAAAAATAATATTTAAATTGAAACAAAATAATAATTCAAAATAACAAAAATTAAAAAATATTTTATATCAAGTATTCTTTAAAAAGTATTTTATAATCTGTTATAAAATTTAGAGGAGCAACACAAAATCATTAATTTGTGTTGCTCCTCCTTTGTACTAGCAAAATCTTATCTATTATCTCTTAATTTTATATTTATCTCACTTATACTATTTTTAATACTAAAATATCGAACTGTTCCTATTAAAATATAAACCACAGTAGCTGTAATCAGCATTAAAATTAAAGTAGTAAGACTACTAAACCATTTCAAATAGTAGCCCGCTAACACAAGTGGTAACATAATAAGAAAATAATGTGATACAAATACTATTACTATATTATCATTTAACTTACTTTGAAATACTTTACCAGCTAATCCTTGTAATATACCTAAAATAGCGTATACTAAGGTTTGAATTAATATTGCCATATTTAAATTATCAAAACACTGGATATACAATGGCATACCAGGATAAAACTGACCACACAAAATACCGAATATCAGATTAATAACATTCCCTGCTCCTATCCCTAATAACATAAATATTACAATTTTTTGAAATAATTTCATTTTAATACCTCCTATAATCCTAATTTCATCTTAAATTCTTTTAACATCCTACGTGATACATAACTTATATCCGAATTTTTATAATTTATAACTATTGTTCCTCTCAATCCTAAATCTAAGCTATGAATATATTTAACATTAGCTATTTCACTTTGAGATATTTTTATAAAATCCTTAGTTAATATATTCTGCACTTCATATAATTTTTTTCTAACAATAAATCTACCTTCAACTGTAACTACATATACTTTTCTATCTTCAACATATACCCTTATAATATTCTCCGTATTTAATAAACGTACTTTCCCATCTAAAACTCCTATAAAGTAATCTTCCTTATTTTCTATATAATTCACTAAATTTTGAATCTCATCATTCACTTTATTTGCTGATATAGTAACTAGTATTTCTTCAAGTTTCTTATCTATATTTAATTCAACTTTCATATCTTTAGCTCCTTTCATAATTATATTTTATATAATAAATATTTAAAAATCTATAGATAATGCATATTCGGTTAGTTTTCTTGTTTATTCGGTAATTTATATCTAATTACAAATGCAGTATATTCTACTTAACAAATGAGAGTGACTCAAAAATCACGATTTCTTAAGAAACAAGATTTTGTCGAATCTCTTTACGCAGTAGTTTATTAGATATCTAAAAAGCTTTTATAAAGGCGCATTTAGATATCAATAAATCTCTACGTCTATGCGCTATAATATACACTTTTTTAAAATCTAGGGCTTTTGAATTAACCACAATAATTTATAAAAATATATTTAACTAATATGGTAATTAAGATTAGAATGCGTTTCCTTTTATTTTTTTTATAAATTTGAGTCTTTCTTCTTGATTTTATTTATATTTTAATATAATATACTTTAGTATTAAATTTTAAAAGGAGATATTTTTTATGTTAAATGAATTTAAAAAATTTGCATTTAAAGGAAATGTATTAGATCTAGCTATCGGGGTTATCATGGGGGCTGCTTTCGGAAAAATCGTTAGTTCATTAGTAACTGATATTATGATGCCATTAATTGGATTACTTTTCCCTGCTAAACCAGACTTCACTAACTTAGCTTGGAATAATATCAAATACGGTAACTTCATTCAAATTACAATCGACTTCTTAATTACAGCAATCGCAATCTTCATTTTTGTTAAAGCTATCAACACAGCTAAAGATAAAATGTCTAAAGAAGAAGCTGAAGAAAAAGCACCAGAAGTTGATGCTAAAGAAGAACTTCTTAAAGAAATCCGTGATTTACTAAAAAAATAATAAATTAAAATTTCAAGGTCTGACAATGTCAGACCTTTTTCCTATATAAAATTAAAACTCAATGGTAGATTTCTAATTATACAATTTAAAAACGGGAGTGACTCAAAAATCTTGATTTCGAAGAAACAAGATTTTATCGAGTCACCCCCGCACAGTTTATTAGATGTCTAAAAAACTTTTATAAAGCGAATTTAGATATCAATAAACTACTATGTCTATGAGTTATCATATACGCTTTTTTAAAATTTAGGAATTTTGAATCAAACCCTTTTATTTATTTACAACATTTGCAGATGTTCCAGTTGTAATAACCTCTACAGCCGCTTCTAATCCACCTTCTACAAGGTTTTGGATTGCTGTTTCTGTGTAAAACGCTGTGTGAGGTGTATAAATTACATCATCACGATCTATTAGAGTTTGTAATAGTTTATCATCAAACTCTTTCCCTTCAAAGTTTTTAGGAACATATTTACCTTCATTTTCATAAACATCTAACCCTGCTCCAAGAAGTTTCCCGCTATCTAAAGCTCGTAAAACAGCCTTAGTATCTACTAGCATACCACGAGCAGCATTTAATAAGATTGAATTATTTTTCATCTTAGCAAGAAATTCATCATTTACCATATGATTATATTCTTTAATAGCTGGCATATGAATAGTAATAATATCTGAATTCGCTATTAAATCATCTAAATTCTCAACATAGTCTAGAACTTCTTTTGCCGCTTCATTTTGATACACATCATAACCTAAAACTTTAGATCCTAAAGCACTGAATAATCGAGCAGCTTGAGTACCGATTCTTCCAGTACCTATAACACCTACTGTTAAAGTTCTAAGTTCACGTGATAATATTCCTGGATTCCAAGAAAAATTATGTTTTTCTAAATTGCGTTGAATTTTATTTGTATTTCTACTAATACGTAATGCAGAAGTTAGTACATGCTCAGCAATAGCATTTGGTGAGTATGATGGTACATTCGTCATTTTAATTCCAAACTCAGACATTAACTCTAAATCATAAATATCAAAACCAGCTGAACGAGTCGCAAAAACTTTGACTCCTTGTTCTTTAGCATATTCATATACATCACGTTCAAAAGGTTTGTTTTGAGCTAGAACTACACCTTCTTTACCTTCTAGTAAATGTTTGTTGGCTGATGTAAGTTCCTCTGCATAAACATCAATCTCAACTTCAGAATGAGCATTTCTCCAATTTTCTAATGCACTTTTTTCATCTTCTCTTAAATTAAAAAATACTAATTTCATCTCTTTTCCTCCTTATACAAAGTACTAGTTCAACTGTATTCTAGTAAACTTCTAATAAAATCAATATAACTAATTTTACCATAAAAATTAATTTACTAAAACTATTTTATTTCATTTTTCAAAAATTTTCTTGAAAATTTCAAATAATTCGATATTATTTTCCGCTATTTTATAAATTTTAACATTCCCTGGTGATTTTCGCTTATAACGATTTATCCAAATTGCTTTCCAGCCTGCATTATCCGCTCCAACTATATCATTTTCCAACGAATCTCCTATATAGTATAGAGAATCATTAGGAAGCTGTAGTTTTTCTTGCATAATTTCAAATATCCTAACATCTGGTTTATTTATACTATAATCACCTGAGACAATGATATTCTCTTTATCAATCCATCTTTCAACACCTAATGTTTTTATCTTAGACCATTGATGTTCACTTGGTCCATTAGTAATAATTCCTAGCTTTACATTATTTTCTTTCACTAGTTCTAAAATACTTATAGTTATATTAGACATTTGTAATTTTTGTTGATTTTTTTTATATTCTTTTTGCATATTTAATGCCTGCTCATCAGTTAGAAAGACGCCTAAGTCTCTCGCCGCTTCTTGAATTCTATAAATGTGATATTCATCCATAGTCATCTCACCATTTCGAGAAGCTTCAAATTTCACATCACTATAATGTCGACTCAAAAGATAAAATCGTTCCATATCAATATCCATATCGAATAGACTCTTATACGCATTCTCAAATGGAACTATCTGTTCATACAACGTATCATCCACATCAAAAACAAGACCAATCATTTTATTCTCTTTACTCACCATTTTCTAATAATTTAATAACCTCTCCTAAATTCTCAACTATTTTATAAGCTTTTTCTTTACAAATTTCATCAGGTTCAAACATATCTGGAACCATAATAACTTTGGCGCCTGCTGTACTTCCTGCAATTACACCAGCCTTAGAATCTTCCAAAACTAAGCATTCTTCAGGTTTTACTCCTAAACGCTCTGCCGCTAATAAAAACACATCTGGTGCTGGTTTACCATTTTTTACTTCTGCACCACTAGCAAGCTTATCTATATATTTTACAAGACCTGTTTTTTCCATATTGTTTGTTATGTGATTCATATTAGAAGATGAAGCTACCGCAACTTTGTAATTATTATCTTTTAGATATATTAACAATTCCTCTATAAACAGCATTTTTTTAGGACCTATCGTAAACAATATATCCTCTATATATTTATAATGATCATCAACTAATTGCTTTCCACTAACATTAGAATCCTTAAAATAATTTTCCCAAAATTCATAAATACTCTTTGTAGTAAAACCTAATACCAAGAGAGTCTCTTCTCTAGTCATCTCATATCCTTGCTTTTTCGCACTATGAATAAATGCTTCTGTTGCCAAACTTTCGGTATCTACCATTAATCCATCCATATCAAATAACACTGCTTTTATACTCATGTTTATCCCCTTCGCTTTTTCTTTTATATCTTTCATCTAAATTTTTACTTTATAACCTTTAAATTATTATATCATACTTAGTATTTCATGGAAAAATGTTTCTTTACCAGTATTATCAGTCCAAGATAATAAAAATATAATTGTCGATATTCAATATCCACGTTAATAAATATTAAAACACTACATTACCTTTAAATTCAATATATTAAACGTATTAAATTTTAAAAACAACGATAATAGTTTACTTTTTATTTCACTTTTTATTTGAAAAAATTTTATTTTTAGTGTATTATATAAAAACGTAGTAAAGCTACAATAATTTTGAATATAATATTAAACATGAGGTTAAATTTATGAAAACAGCTTTTGTGTGCGATTCAGCATTACAAATTAATAAAAATTTTGCAAATAACAATCCAATTACAGTTATTCCGGTAGAGGTTCGTCTTGATGATGAGATTTTCGAGGATAACGTAACTATAACTCCTAATGAATTTTACGAAAGAATACACAACGGACAAAAACCTAGCACAAGCCAACCTGCAGTAGGTAAAATTTTAAGCGTTTATGAAGATTTAAAACAACAAGGAATAGAGCGTATCGTTGCCTTTAGCGTTTCTTCTAAACTGTCTGGAACATATTCTTCTTTCGTTCAAGCTAAGGAACTTATCGATGGTGTAGAAATCAAGATAATCGATACTCTTCAAATAGCAAGAATGGTAGGAATAGCTATCGAAAAAATTATTAAAGAATTCGAGACAGGAAGTCTACCATTCGAAAATATAGAAAATAGATACTTAGAGCTTTCACAGCAACACAATGTTCTTGTAACAGTTGAAACTATGCAATATTTATATGCAGGAGGAAGACTTACTAAAGCTCAGTTCGTTCTATCAAACCTACTAAATATTCTTCCTATTATCACTATTAAAGATGGTCTCCTTGCAGTAAGTGGTAAACATAGAGGAATGAATAAAGTTCTTTCAAAAATGTGTGAAGAAATAAAAGAAAGAAATCCAAAGAGTTTATTTGTTCTTTATACAACAGATGAATTATTAGAAAAAGCAATGACATCTATCAAGAAAACTTTTGGCAATATCGAAGTTGAAACAGAAATCGTTTCTCCCGTAATTGGATCTCATGCAGGACCTAAAGCCATCGCAATAGGATATTTATGTTATGATAAATAAAAAACAAAAATGGGAGTGACTCAAAAATCGTGATTTCTTAAGAAACAAGATTTTGTTGAGTCACCCCCGCACAGTTTATTAGATATCTAAAAAGCTTTTATACAGCGTATTTAGATATCAATAAACCACTGCGTCTATGAGTTTTCATAGACACTTTTTTTAAATTTAGAGCTTTTGGGTCATCCACATTTTTTATTAAACTATTTTAAAATTTGTATCTACTAATGCAACTTGAAGTTCTTCTTTTGAAGCATTTCCTTCTACTACAATATTTTTATCTTGGATATTAACTTCAACATTGTCTACATTATCTAGTTTTGATAATCTTTCTTTAACAGCAGCGGCACAACCACCACATTTTACTCCTTCGATACTATATTCATTTTTCATTATTAATCCTTCTTTCATTTTAATGATTTTATTAATTTAATTTTACTCTTTTTAATCTTAAGGCATTTAGAACTACAGATATAGAACTAAAGCTCATTGCAGCTCCTGCTAGCATTGGATTTAACAATGGTCCACCGAATATGTAGAATACTCCCATTGCAAAAGGAATACCTATAATATTGTAGAAAAATGCCCAGAATAGATTTTCTTTAATATTTGTTATAGTTTTTTTACTTAAAACTATAGCATTAACAACAGAATTTAAGTCAGGTTTCATCAATACTATATCTGCCGCATCGATTGCTACATCAGTTCCTGTTCCTACTGCTATTCCGACTTCTGCTTGTACTAATGCTGGTGCATCATTAATACCATCACCGACCATTGCTACCTTTTTACCTTGAGCTTGAAGTTTTTTGATTTCATTTGCTTTATCTTCTGGCAGAACTTCACTCACTACTTTATCTATTGATAATTGTTCTGCAATTACCTCAGCAGTTTTTTTATTGTCACCAGTCAACATAACTACCTCTAACCCTAAGCTATGTAATTTTTCAACAGTTTCTAGACTACTTGCTTTTATTTGATCGGCAACAGCTATAATTCCAGCTAGTTCAGAGTCTACAGATATGAATAATGGTGTTTTCCCTTCTGAAGCATATTTCTCTGCTTTTTCAACTGAATCTTTTGTAACAATATTATTTTCCAACATTAGTTTTTCATTACCGATAAGTACTGACTTTCCATCAACCATTGATGAAATACCTAATCCTGTTAATGAACTAAAATCTTTAACTTCTAACAACTCTAAATTTCTATTTTTAGCTTCATCTACTATAGCTAGACCTAATGGGTGTTCTGAAAGATATTCTACACTCGCTGCATGTTGCAAGAGAACTTCTTCAGATAAATTATTAAATGTCATTATATCAGTTACTGAAATTTTACCTTCTGTCAATGTTCCAGTTTTATCAAAAACAACAGTATCAACTTCTTTAGCTAACTGCAAAGCTTCTGAACTTTTTATTAAAATACCGTGTTCTGCACCCTTACCTGTACCTACCATTATAGCTGTCGGTGTAGCTAAACCTAAGGCACAAGGACAAGCAATAACAAGCACTGCAATAATAATTTTTAGAGAAAAACTCCAAGATGCATCTCCAACAAAGTACCATAAAATTCCAGCTATTAGTGCTAAAACAATAACAATAGGAACAAATACACCTGAAATTTTATCAACAAGTTTTGCAATCGGAGCTTTAGAATTTTGAGCATCTTCAACAAGTTTAATAATCTGTGATAAAGTAGTGTCTTTTCCGACTTTAGTAACTTTCATTTTGAAAACACCTGTTTTATTGATACTAGCTCCAACAACCTTACTATTTATGTCTTTTTCTACAGGGATACTTTCACCTGTTAACATCGATTCATCTACAGTCGAACGACCTTCAATCACAACTCCATCAAGAGGTACTTTTTCACCAGGACGAACAAGAAGTATATCGCCTGTAGATATTTCATCTACGGCTACTACGTGTTCTTCTCCATTTTTTATTAAATTAGCTGTTTTTGGCACTAACCCAACCAACTTACTAATAGCATTTGTAGTACGACTTTTCGATACTCCTTCAAAGTATTTACCTAGTGTAATCAATGTTAAGATTACCGCTGCAGATTCATAGTACAAATTCATAGCTGCATGTTCATCACCTAAATATACCAATACCGTTGAATAAACACTATATAAGAATGCTGCCCCTGCTCCTAACGCTACTAAAGAATCCATATTAGGTTTTCTTCTAAGAATAGCTCTAATTCCTACACTAAAGAATTTTCTACCAAAATACAAAACAGGTAACACCAGAATAAACTGTACAGTTGAAAATAATTTTGGATTTCCCACTGGGCTTAAACTTTCCAACATAGGTAATCCTACCATCTCAGCCATCGCTATGTACAACGCAGGCACTGTAAATATAGCTGAATAAATAAATCTTTTCCAAATACCATCAATTTCTTTTTGTTTTTTCTCAGCTTGGTCATCTACCGAATTATCTATCTCTAATCTTGCTTTATAGCCCGCTTCTTCTACTTTTCTCTCAATCTCAGCTACACTTAATTTTTCTTTATCAAATTTTACAACCATTTTTTCAGTAGCAAAATTAACGACTGCTTTTTCAGTTCCATCTAAAGATGAAATCGCATCTTCTATATTTTTCGCGCACGTTGCACAACTCATTCCTTCTAATATGAAAGTTCTCTCTTCAATACTAGAAACATAAGTAAGCTTATACCCCGATTTTTCTACAATCTTTTCTACTTCAGTTCTATCTATTCCTTCTCCTCTAGAAAGAGTAAGTTTACTTGTCGCAAGATTCACATTAACATCCGATAAATTATCGACTTGTTTTAAACCCTCTTCAATATGCGTTGCACAAGAAGCACAGCTCATCCCTTCAATTAAATATGTTTCATTTTTTACCATATATTAATCACACCTATCTTTTAAATATTTTTATTCGTCTACAATTGTAGTCTTTGTTGTAAATTAATTATACTACCACCTAAAAGTATTGTCAACAATATTTTAAATAATCAATAACAGCTATCATTATGATATAGGGAGTGACTCAAAAATTGTGATTTCGTAGAAATCGATTTTGTCGAGTCACCCCCGCACAGTTTATTAGATATCTAAAAAGCTTTTATAAAGCGAATTTAGATATCAATAAACCACTGCGTCTATGAGTTATCATATGAACTTTGTCAAATTTTAGGACCTTTTTATCAATCCCAGCTGATTTTCTAGGATTTAATTTAAAATTTAAAGCTGTAGATTTATTAAAACCTACAGCTTTTTACAATATTAATTTTTACTCTCTAACTTTTCATTCATCTGACGACGTAGTTTAGAGAAATCTTCTTTAACTACTACAGTATCAGCAATAAAGTCATGAAGTCCTTTTTTCTTATTTGTGAAAACTACTGCTAAATACGGTAGGTAAACTAAGAATATCGTTAATAATCTACCTACTAGCTCACGATAAACTACATCTACGAAACTTAACTTTTCCCCTTTATTAGTCTCTACCTTTATCTTCATAATCATCTTACCTAAGGTTTGAGAGAAGAAGTAAGTCATAGCTATAAAGTAAGTAAACATAACAATAACATAACTCAGAGATTCTTCTCCTAAGATAGGAAAATCTAATTGCTTATTCAAAAGTCCAAAACTAAAAGTATTTAATAAACTAGATATAGCATAAATAACTATCATATCAATTACATATGCAACAAATCTAATCCAAAAGCCTGCATAGAAATTTTTAGAAAGTACTAAATAATCTTCTAATGAAGTTGGCAACGAAAAATCTTTTTCTAATTTTTCTTGTGTTTCTTTAGCATCTTCATACTCCTTAACAAGTTCTTCATTTTGTGCAATTTCATTCAGTACTACTCCCCCATTAAGAAACGGGTCATATGAAGGTGTATTATTATTTAAATCGTTGTTCATTTAAATTCCCTCCCTATCCTAAGTAGCTACGCTCAACTTTGTTTGAATTTACTTCGCTATTTAATTCAGAGATGAAACTTTTTGTTGTTGCTTTTACAAATCTAGAAATTAAACTTTCTGCAGTTTTATCAGCTCTTAACTCGATCATAGTTGGATTAGATAACCCTTTTTCTTCTTTTATTAAATCAATAAGTTCATCTTCAGTACCTACTTTATCAGCTAATTTGTTCGCTACTGCTTGAGTACCAGTGTAAGTTCTACCATCAGCAAGTTTCTTAACCTCATCTTCACTTAAGTGTCTACCTTCTGCTATAGCTTTTACAAATCTTTCATATGCTTCTTTATTTTGTTCTTGTAATATTTTTCTAGTTGATTCTGGTAAGTCTTCTGTTAAGCCACCCACTGCTTTTTGCTCTCCAGAACGGATAGTTTCTTGTTTAATTCCGTGATCGTTTAAAAATTTTTGAGCAGAAACATAACTCATGATTACTCCTAAAGAACCAGTGGTTGTTTCAGTATTCACAAAGATTTTCTTAGCTGGCGTAGATACATAATATCCACCCGAAGCAGCTATTTTCTTCATTGAGACATAAACATCTTTACCACTATTTTTTAAAGCATTATATAATTCAGCAGTTTCATAAACTCCCCCACCTGGTGAGTTTACTGATAATAGTATAGCTTTAACATTAGGATTATTTTTAGCTTCTTTGATTTGATTTAACACAGATCCTCTTGAATAAGTGTTCGTCATCTCAGCATTAATTTCACCATCTATAGAAATTTTCTGAATAATTTCACTACTATCACCTTTTTTCAAAGTTAATTTAGTAACACTTTGTTCTTGTAAAAACTCTGTTAAATATCCATTTAATTCTGCATCGTCTTTTTTACTGTTGTTACTTGATGTGATAGTTCCTTTAATTAACGAAAATACTACTAAGACCACAACAATAACTGTTGATATCAATCTTTTATTCTTAAAATTCATAATTTTTTCCTCCAAAACTTTATTATATTTTTTTTGTAAAAAGCCAGTGACAAATAACCCTTTAGCCATCTGTCCCTAGCTTTTAATCTACTCACCTTTAACTATTTTTTCAAACTCTTCTTGTAGATAAACATTCGCTGTTCTCTTGAAATATAAGTACGCTTTATCATTACCTTGATTTTGTTCAGTTACCAAGACAATCGGTTCTCCATTCAAGATTGTAAAGTAATATAAATGCGACGCTGGACCTCTAACATTCTCAATATCAGAATATACAGCAACTATATTATAGACATCTTTCTGATTCCCTTCTGGCGACCACTTCATATTAATCAGTTTATCACCTTCAAGCACTAAACGTGATTTCCCGACTTTTTCCGTATCTCCTGGAAGATGTAATCCATAGTAATTAACTTTATTATCAATAGTATATTCCTTATAATTTTGATCTAAAGTTTTTTCCCATTCTTTTACATATTGATAAAGTTTATTTCCTTTTTCTTTATTCCAAAGAGTATTACTTGTAGATTTTTTCTCTTCTTTTTTAGGATTATTTTCTTCTGATAAGCCAGTTACTGTAAGAGTACGTTTAAAGCTACCAGTAAGTTTTAAACCTTTCTTTTCAGCTTCCTCTTTATTAAGAGTTATCTCTACATCAACTTTACTTCCATTTCCCAAATTTTCTTTTGGCGAATATTTAACCTCAGGTTTTCTTAAGAATTTCTTGATGTTTTCGTCGATATCTTTAACTTCTGGAATTCCCGTAATATTAACATCAACCTTACCATTTCTATTAGTTCCATAAGCAGCTAGTTCAACTTTATACTGATCAATGTGAACTACTTTTAAATCTTTATTGTAGAATTTAAAATAATAGATACCTGCGGCAATTATACATATTAAAAGTAATACTACTAGGTAACTCAGTTTAGATTTTTTCTTTTTAGATTCTTCTTCAATGCAATTTTTAGCATTTCTAACACTATTATCAATAGAATTACCATTATAATTATTTCCTGGACCAGTAAACGAAACAAAGTTTCCACCTTTATTGTATTGCCCGTTATTGACATTATTACTTGAATAACTATTATCTTCTACATAATTACCATCTTGATCATAATACCCCGTTACTATAAAGAAACCATTTGTATCATAATACCCAGCTGGAGTTAGGTCGTTATTAGGAGTATAATAGTCCTCAGGTATAAAATTTCCATCTTGATCATAATATCCACCAGATATAAAATTTCCATCTTGGTCATAATATCCACCTTGGATAAAATTTCTATTTTCATCATAATAACCATTTTGATTGTTATTCATTTCATTATTTTGATTATTATTTCTATTTTTCACAACTCCCTCTCCTATTCTCCATAAGTTTTAGATACGAACTTATTATATCGTTTCATAAATGCAAGTTCTGCCGTTCCTGTTTGTCCGTGCCTATTTTTAGCAATAATTACCTCAATAGTAGAGACATCACTTGTTTCTTGAACTTCACTTTCATCGGCATCTTCACTTCTATAATAGTCACCACGGTATAAGAATGAAACAATATCAGCATCTTGCTCAATACTTCCCGATTCCCTAAGGTCACTCATCATAGGTCGTTTATCTTGCCTAGATTCAACACTACGCGATAACTGAGATAACGCAATTACAGGACACTCTAATTCCCTTGCCATCTGTTTTAAACTACGAGATATTTCAGATACCTCTTGTTGTCTATTATCGGTTCTCTTACTTCCTTGCAGAAGTTGTAAATAATCGATAACCACTAAATCTAAACCATGTTCTGCTTTTAATAACTTACATTTCGCTTTTACTTCATTTACTTTAATAAACGCACTATCCTCAATAAAGACATTTTTTTGATTTAAGAAATGAACTGCTGTTTCTAATTTCATAAGATCATCATTATCAAGAGTCCCTCGTTTAATTTTTTCAGAATCTATCATTCCTTCACTACAGATCATCCTAGAAACAAGCTGATCTGCACCCATCTCTAACGAGAATAAGGCAACTGTTCTTTTTTCTTCTTCCGAACGCGGATTCTTCCCAGCAATATTAAGAGCAATATTAAGCGCAAAAGCTGTTTTCCCCATCGCAGGACGTGCTGCAAGGATAATTAAATCTCCCTTACCAAAACCTACAAGCTTATCTAAAGCTCCGTACCCAGTAGGTACAGCTACATTTTCTCCTTCTCCTGCCATACGCGCTAAAATTTCTTTAAAAACTTCCTCAGTAACATCTTTCATATTCTTAAACTGAGATGTCTTAGCACGTTCCATGGCACGTTCTACTTGATCGAATAAAGTTGCAGTTAACGAATCAATATCAGCATTTCCTTGATTCATCTCCTCAGTACTATTTAACAATGCAGCACGAATTTCTCTGTAAATAGAATACCTTTTTACTAAATTTGCATAATGCATTATATTACGAGAACTTGGTGTAACATCATATAAATCCACTATATATAATGAGGCATCCACATTTCTGAATGCCCCACTATTATTTATTTCTTCAAAAATTGTAGTGGTGTCAGGTATTATTTCCATTTCGTCTAAACGTAAAATAGCACTGTAAATATCTTTATTTCGTTCATCATAGAAGTCTTCAACATCAACCGTCGCCTTGACTTCTACTAACTTTTCAGGCTCTTGCATTAGAGCCCCTAATAACGATTGTTCCGCCATAACGACAGAATCTATATGATATTTCATATTATCACCTTCAACTTATTTACTATTGTTCCACCACGTGAACTTTAATTGTTCCTTCTACTTGAGAGTGTAGTTTAATTTTAACATTTGTATAACCTAATGATTGAATACCATGTGGTAAATCAATTTTTTTCTTATCAACTTTTAGGTCATGTTGTTTTTTTAGCTCTTCAACAATTTGTTTAGAAGATACTGAACCGAAAAGTCTTCCGCCTTCTCCAGATTTAACTTTAATAGTTACTTCTAAACCTTCTAATTGTTTCGCAAGTAAGTTAGCTTGAACTAATTCTTCTTGTTTATCTTTTTCAACACGTTTTTGTTGTCCTTTTAGTGTCGCCATATTAGCGTTTGTTGCTGCTACAGCTTTCTTGTTAGTTATTAAGAATTTTGCATATCCGTCAGCAATCTCCTTAACATCTCCTTTTTTACCTTTTCCTTTTACATCTTCTATAAATATAACTTTCATTTCAGTTTCTCCTTTTTTCTATGATTTATTTTTAAGATATTATTTTATCAATAGCATCATTTAAACGTTCCAACGCTTCGTCTAAATTAACCCCTTCGATTTGTGTTGCTGCATTAGCAAGATGACCTCCGCCACCAAGTTCTTCCATAATAAGTTGAACATTTACTTTTCCTAGAGATCTTGCCGAAATACCGACCTTACCTTCTTCTAAGTATCCTATAGCAAAACTACATTCAATACCTTTAAGAGTAAGAAGTAAATCCGCACTCTGAGCAAGCATAACATTAGTATAATATTTATCCTCTGGGGCTTTTGCCATGATGATCTCCGGTGATTTTTGAATAGAATTATTAATAATTTCTACTCTATTCATAAAATTCTCAAACGGTTCTTTTAAAATTGTTTTGACTTTTGTAGGATCAGCACCATTACTACGTAAATACGCTGCTGCATCAAAAGTTCTAGAACCTGTTCTTATTGAGAAGTTTTGTGTATCGACTACTATCCCTCCAAGCATAACCGTTGCAGCAATAGGGGAAATTTTCTCTATCTTAGTTTGATACTCAATTAACTCAGCGATTAATTCCGATGCCGATGAAGCATAAGGTTCAATGTAAGTTAACAATGGATTTGTAATTATATCTTCACCACGTCTATGGTGATCGATTATAACTTTCTTATTAGCTTTTGATAAAATCGCCGCATCTATTACACGAGAAGCATCAGATGTATCAACAATAATTAGAGTTGTTTGCGGTGTCATAAGTTCCCAAGCTTCATCACTGTTTACAAAAACACGTGACAGCTGTTCATCTAGACTGTCAATCTCAAACATTACTTTCTGAATTGTTTCATCTCGATCACTATCATTTAAGATAATATAGCACTCTTTACCTAAAAACTTAGCAAAAGTATAAATACCTACACAAGCTCCGACTGCATCGAAATCTGGACGTTTATGCCCCATTACGATAATCTTATCGCTATCATTTACGATATCAGCCAATGCATTAGAAACAACACGAGCCTTAATTCTAGTACGTTTTTCCTGTGGATTAGTTTTACCACCATAAAATCTAATCGTACCATCAACATCCTTCATGGCAACCTGATCTCCACCACGACCTAAAGCTAGGTCTAATGAACTCTTCGCAAGTTCTCCTAATTCCGGCAAAAAGTCAGTTCCCATTCCAACACCTATACTTAAAGTAATAGGTGCATCAAACTCCTCTTTTAGATTTCTAATAGTATCTAAAATTTGGAATTTTTCTTTTTCAATTTTCTTTAAGTCTTTTACATTTAATAATCCGATAAATCTATCTTCATCTATTCTTTTCAGATAAATACTATTTTTCTTAGCCCAATCTGTTAATGTAATAACAATAGTAGCATCCAATCTACTTGCCACTTCGTCATCTAAAGAATCAGATACATCTTCATAATTATCAATACTCAAATTAAGAATAATCGGACGAGTATCTCTAAATCGTTGCATTACAACTTTACTTTCTGTAATATCAAAGAAATAAATATATCCGCTATCTTTTTGATAGTTTACTTTAAAATGCTTACCAAAAATTTCAAACTGATTATCAACTGGCGTTTCCAAATCAAACAACTCTTTAATCTCAGGCATAAGCTCTAAAATATTTAGACCCTTTATCTCTTCGACTTTAATGTTTTTATAAATAAAGTTATTTGCCCATTCAATATTTTTATTTTCATCAATTACTACTATTCCTATAGGGAACTTATTGATCCCTCTTTCTGAAGAATCTTTAATTCTATTAGTCAATTTGCTAACATATCTTTCCATTTGTTCGCTAGACTTTTTCTTTTGCTTAGTATAAAGAAAGAAAATAAGTAAGCCCATCAATATATAAATAACTAAGCTATAGATATTAAATATCCCACTTAGAATTGCGCCAATTAGAAAAATAGTAAAAATAATCAATTCATATTTTTTCTTATCATTCACACTTATCTCCCCCTCTTCATAACAATATATCCTTCTCTTAACTTAAATATACTATCAACAAATCCAAGTAATTCGAAAATAGGACTAAAAATCAACATTAATGTAAACACCACTGTCTTCCCAATATTTGATTTTGATTTTTGTTCTACAAAGAAGAATGCAGTAAACAATCCATTTAAAATAAACGCCAGCGAGAACACTCCTGTAATATTTTGGAATAAAATATTCCAAAAACTATAAGTATTACTTCCCGCTTCCATCTCTACAAGAAAAGTTATCAATGAAACTCCTATGTATATATATCCACTTCTAGGGCTCAACATTATGTGACTAAACTTAGGAAACACTGGAATAATCACATACTCTCTAGCTAATAACGATAATGTATACTGAACCAAAGCCAAACTATATACAAATAACATTACAAACAACGTCACAGGAAATGTCTTTTGTAAATTTGAAAAACTTTCTAATACCAAATTTTTATCAACATTTTGATTCATTTCTGCCATCGAATTCACATAAGAATTAATAAACTCTAATATCTGATTACTATCTATAGTCAACATACCCATCTTAATAGATAAGAATACATATAAAGCTACAGCTAAGAATAGTAAAACATTAACCGTAACAACTAATAGTATCTTATTCACACGTATAGATATTGCTCTATATACTAAATAAGAGATAATCGCATGCATTCCAAACCAGAAAATCATACCAGGTGAGGCAAATAACAATAATATTCCTCCACCTATAATAATCAATGGAATACAGTATTTGAATCCTTTCGCACCTAAGACATAAGCAAGTGGAAAAACAGAAATAAATGCTGCCATAAATCCAATATTCAATAATGTTCCTAATAATATCAACAATAAATAACTCACTGAATATGCTAAGATCTTTGAATTACTAGGCATTCTAAAGAAAAATTTATTCTTCATTAATTCTTTAATTTCTTTATCCAAAAGTTCTGAAATGTTATTATCCAAATTAACACTCCTTTATTATTTTAATAATACCTCCTCATAGCATTCATAACTATGTAGGTATCTTTATTATTATACCAAATTCCGACGTTTTTTTAAAGAAAAATAAAAAAACACAAATATCAAACTAGAATAAAACAAAAAAATAAAATCCACTTTAAAAACAAGATTTCTCAATAATTTTTTCATGTTAAATACTTTTTATAATTGACAAAAAACATTATAAAATTTATGATATTTAGTAGAGGATACAACTAATTTTACATTTATTACTAATGTATTAATTTTTATATTTATTAAATTTATAGAAAGGGATATTTTCATGAAAAAATATATTATTACCATTATTACAGTTACTCTAGTAGTTTTAGTATTTGCATTGGGTGGATATTATTATTTAACTAAAGATGATAAAACTACAACATCTAATCAAACTATCCAAGAAGACAATAAGAAATCTACTACTAAAGAAAATACCAAATCTGATAACAATAATGAAAACACTCCGTCTACTAACGGAAAAACTCCAGAAACAGTTAATCAACCAACAATCATTAACGGTATTGTGTTAGCTAACAAAAAACACCCACTCCCTGCTAACTACAACCCAGGTGAGAATCCTACAGCACGCCAAAAAGTAAATAAATTAATCAGCGATGCACAAGCTTTAGGATTAAATGTATCTAATCAGGTTTCTGGTTTTAGAGCATACGAAACACAAGCTGGACTTTACAATAACTACGTTGCTTCGCACGGAAAACAAGAAGCCGACAGATTCTCAGCTCGACCGGGTTATAGCGAACACCAAACAGGACTAGTTTTCGACCTTATCGACAACCAAGGTCAACTTTTAGGTGCAGAAGGCACTAGTGAAAGCAGTAAAAAAGCAGCAGAATGGTTAGATAAAAATGCACATAAATACGGTTTTATCGTTAGATACAAACCTCAGTTCGTTGAAAAAACTGGTTACATGGAAGAAAGTTGGCACATTCGCTATGTTGGTGAGGATGTAGCTAAAACAATTTATGAAAAGAATATTTCACTAGAAGAGTACCTTAACGCTCCGGGTGGAGACTATGCAAACTAAAATATTATTAATAACAGGAGAAATCAATGAATAGAAATAATCAAAATCCAAATAATCAAAATTTTGACAATCAGAATTACAATAACCAAAATTTTGACAATTCACAATATAACAATCAAAGTTATGACCCTAACTTTACCAATCCTCAACATAACGAAGGGTATGATCAACAATATCAAAATGCGCAATATCAAAATTTTAATCAACAACAAAATTACAATGATCAACAACAAAATTTTAACAACCAACCAAACTATAACGTTCCTCCAATGTACATGGAAGAACCCAAAGAGAAGAAAAAAAGTATCCTACCTGTTGTCTTAACAGCAATCGTTACTTTAGTTGTTCTAGTAGTAGCATTATACTTTGGATATAATAAATTCCTTAAGAAAGAAAATGTTATTGACCTAGCTACTTACGAAGTTAACTTCGTCGCATACGGAGCTGAAGGAGAAGGGAAACCTGAAGCTGATATCAAAAAAGTTCCTGAGGTTGCAAATTCTAATGCTGAAATCTCTAACTTATTATCAAATCCAGATATTTCATTCAATAAACAAAGCAACTTAAAAAATGGTGACAAAGTTGAAGTTACTATTACACTAAATAAAAATACTTTAAATAAATTAAAACTAAAAACAACAGGAGAATTCAAACGTACATTCACTGTTAACGGACTAAATGAAAAAGCTAAAGAAAAAGAAACTATTATTGTAAAAGAAGGTTCTTCTGGTTCTTCTGGTTCATCTAAACGTCGCAGCGACGAACGTACTGTCTACGTTAAACCTTCTGCAGGTGTAAACTTAAGAAGTTCTTCAAACGATTCAAGTAATGTCATCACTTCAATCAAAGTTGGAAGTTCTGTATATCAACACTATATTGAAGTAAACTCAGATGGAGAAGCTTGGGCTTATGTTTCTTATGGTAGCCGTGATGGTTGGATAAGAGCAGATTTAATTGGATAAAAAAAAAACGACTCGAAATTTTGATTTCTAAGAAATCAGTTTCGAGTCGTTTCTTTTTGTACTTTTGTTAAAAATCTTCTTTAATAAATTTTAGACATTTAACCAGCAACCTTAATTATTATTTATTTCTTCTGCGTTGTCTTGCTACTGTCAATAATCCACCGAACAC
>NZ_CAUQNQ010000006.1:0-41445 GCF_963519265.1 uncultured Gemella sp.
CTGTAATGGCTGCGAACTCTCATGGTCTTACGGGTGTTGAGAACAATCTTTATGTATCGAATCCGCGTCTACGTGTACTTGGATTATCGATGTTGGAGCTTGTTAAGGCGATTGAAGAGGGCAATAAACCTGAACAGATAGTGGAAGATTTCAACTTCAAGACATTGTTTAATTATTTTGAATTAACTAATGTAGAAGCTATTGTTCTTGGGTGTACTCATTTCCCTTATATCAAACAAGAACTTGAGAAAATTACTAACCTTCATATTATAGATGTAGGGGTGTTTATGATAGAGAGTTTAAAAAATAAGGATAAATTGATTTAAATTAAGGAATAATAAAAAGTGGAATACCTCCAACATAATCTATAAAAATTATGCTGTGAGTATATTCCACTTTTTTATTTTATTTTCCTTCTAAGTAACTTTCGTTTCTTTCTTTTGCTTGTTCGAAGATTGTGTTGTATTCTTCTACCATTGCTTCTGTGTATTCACCTTTTTCTAGGTCACAGTCTAAACCATAAAGTACTTTTTCTACTCTCTCAAAAACATTTTCAAGTGTGAATTTTTTATTTAGTAGATTTTCTAGTGTTTCCATACATTCTGGATCAACTTTTGGATACTTGTATCTTACTTCTTGATCATCAATTCCAATCTCATAGAAATCTTTCATGATGTTTGCACGCTTTTGTTGATCACCGAAGATACTTATGTAG
Organism: uncultured Gemella sp.; assembly: GCF_963519265.1. Classification (GTDB taxonomy): domain Bacteria; phylum Bacillota; class Bacilli; order Staphylococcales; family Gemellaceae; genus Gemella. Next base: position 716 of record NZ_CAUQNQ010000006.1, read on the forward strand.
ATAGAAACTACTACCGCTTCTTTAATTTTTCTTTGAGCAATCCCTGCAAATTTCTTTCCATCTATGCTTAGGTCGTAATCACCTGGACAGTATGAATTTGCAATTTCTACCGCTTCGATTTTGTCAGCACCTTCTGGGAAAATTGCTTTAATAAATGATGTCATAAGCTCATAACCTTCATTAATAGAAAAGTTTTCTTTAGGCTTATTCATAACGATTGATAAGTTTAGAATTCCTTTGTCCGAAATAATACCAAGACCTCCGATATTTCTTACCGCTGGAATTATATTATTTCTATAAAAAGCAAATAATGCTTGTTCAAAGTATGGTACACGTGTATCTGGTGCACCGATTATTGCAGAGTTTGGTAATGTATATAAATGTAATATACAATCATCACTATTTGATACTGTACGTAAGAACATTTCATCAGTGGCAATAGGGATTAAGGGATTTACAATATTTAAAGTTTTATAAACATTGAATTTTCTATTTCGAATAAGATCTAGCATAGCTACTCCTTTAACATGTCGATAATATTTTATATCTTAAAAATTAATACTTTATAATTATAAGTTATGCGACTAATTTATGCAAGGTTTTAATGAATTACATATTATAAAAAAAGTGACTCGAACATTGTGATTTTAAGAAATCAATTTTGTCGAGTCACATCTGTGTATATTATAAGTTAAGTTTGTAATCTTCTGGTTTAATAATTGGTACAATTTTCGTGAATAATTTTACAAAGAAGAAACCAGAAACTACTGGGATTACAACGAAGACGATAGCTGCTTTTAATAATTCTAAAGCACTTCCGTTAGTAGTTGCAAGGTGAGCTAATGGTCCTACTAATCCACTGAATCCAAATCCAGCACTCATTGGTGTTCCTTGGATATTTAATATGGTAGCGAAAACTCCAGAGACAGCTGCGCTACAAAGAACTGGTAGCATGATTTTTGGCTTTGCAAAAATATTTGCCATAGAAATTTTCGGTGAACCGATAAAGTGTGCAAAACAAACTCCTTTAGAGTTTACAGCCCAACCCGCGATTGCAAGAGTAAATCCACATGCACAAATTCCTAGGTTTGCAGCACCTGAGGCAATACCTTCTATATTAATCGCTAGAGCAACTCCAACTGATGTAATTGGAGAAACTACAAGACACGCAAAAATCATAGCGATTAGAATAGTAAGGATAATCGGTTGTAAAGTAAGTAAATGTTTAATTCCATCTCCAAGTAATTTTGTTGCACCTGAGAAGAAAGGAAGTGTGAATCTACCGATACCTCCGATAATTACCAATGTAAGTGGTGGTAGTATAATTACCGCATAGTTTTTAGCTTTATCTCCGATTAGCAGTATGAAAGCTGTAGCCAGTGCAGCTGTGAAAATCATCGTTACTATATCTCCAGAACCTTTTAGCATTAAGCCAGTTTTATCTGGTGTTGGTATTATTGATCCACCAGCAAATAATGTAGCTAATCCGATTGAAACACTCTGTACAGGTGTGAATTTAAAGAATAATCCAATTATTATTCCTGAAGCTAATCCTATCATGGCATTAGAAATAGTTATTGATAATGATAAAAACGCAAGTGATGGATATAGCTTTCCTATATATTTAAGTAGTTCACCAAGTAAGGCGCCAGGTACTAAACAAAGCACAGTTCCTAAGGCGATACCATTAAGGATGTTCATGGTGAACTTTTTTATTGTAATTTTTTCTGACATAAACAATATCTCCTTTTTTATATTCATACCCTAAAAAGGTTACTAATTATTATAACGTAAAATATATTGTTTGTATATGAAAAAATACAGAGTTTAAGAGTAATTCATTATAGGAGGTTTAACTTTGTTTTAACTTTAGGTAGTATAGTGTATAATAAGATAAGAGAAACTATAAAAATAGGAGGTCTAAAATGAGAATACTAAGAAGTTTACTATCGTTATTAATAGTATTAGCACTTTTTGGTGGTGGGTTAACTTATGCATTAACACCTAGTGAGAGTATAAAAACTTCAGAAAAACTAGCAAATGTTCAAGCAGCTACAACAGTACAGGATTTAAATAGTGATTTGATTTCTAATGTAGGTTTTGCAAATTCAAAGTTGTCAACATCTTTAAAATTAGATAATAAAACATTTCTTTCAATCTTTAAAAATGCAGTTGAAAAAGATTCAGAATTATTAAACGGAAGTTATAAATTAGTTGGAAATCATATTGAAGCGAAATTGCCTGTGAAACTAGGACTGTGGGATACTATTATTACAACAAATATAAGAGTCGTCGGCGCGAATAATGGTGTAGAGTTAATTTTAGAAGATGCAAAAATTGGTAAAGTACCTATTCCTGATTTTGCTTTGGAAAAATATTTGAAAGAAGCACTGGCAGGGACTGGAGTTGGAGTGAATGGAAATTTGGTTTCAATAAAGGCTTTAGGTCTACCGGTTAATGTTGATAGCGTGGAACTATCAGGTGGTAATATTAACGTGACTGCTTCATTAACTCAACAACAAGTACTTCAATATACTGCTGATGCATTAAAAAATTTAAGAAGAGGATAAAAAATAATTTAAGACTTTAGAAAAAATTATATAAAAGAATGAGAAAATTATTCATATCTCATTTATATAAGGTTTTACTGAGGTCTTTTTATAAATTTCAAAATGTTTTCAGACAATTTTAAATTAAATTCACATAAAATACTTGAAAGTTTGTGATTTATGTAATATAATAAATCTATCGTAAATAAAGACAAGACATCTATGTGGAGTTTTAGAGAGAAACTGGTTGGTGAAAAGTTTTATAGAAGCATAGGAGTTATCACTTTATTGTGTAATAATTTTAATAGAACAAACAAGTGCTCTTAGTAGGAGTTAAAAGAGGTGGTACCGTGGATACATTTCGCCCTCTATAACTTTTACTAAGAGCTTTTTATTTTGAAAGGAGAAAAAATGGTAGAATTAAAAGATACATTATTAATGCCAAATACGAAGTTTCCAATGCGTGGAAATCTTCCAAATAAAGAACCGGGGTTCCTACAACGTTGGGAAGAAATGGATTTATATAACAAAATTTTAGAAAAAAATGCTGGGAAACCTTCATACGTACTTCACGATGGACCTCCATATGCGAATGGTAACATCCACACTGGACACGCATTTAACAAATGCTTAAAAGACTTTATCGTTAAATATAAAAACATGAATGGTTTTGTTTCACCATACGTTCCAGGTTGGGATACTCATGGTCTTCCAATCGAGCAAGCATTAGTAAACAATGGTGTTGATAGAAAATCTATGCCAGCTAACAAATTTAGAAATAAATGTAAAGATTATGCTTTAAAACAAGTTGATAAACAACGTGCTGACTTCAAAAAACTTGGAGTACTAGGAGATTGGGATAACCCATACTTAACTCTTGATCCAAAATTTGAAGCTGAACAAATCCGTGTATTCGGTAAAATGGTAGACAAAGGATATATCTACAAAGGATTAAAACCTATTTATTGGTCACCATCTTCAGAGTCTGCTTTAGCTGAAGCTGAAATCGAGTACCACGATCACACATCACCATCTATCTATGTTGCATTCGACCTAGTTAGTGAAAATGGTGCAGTTGAAAAAGGAACTAAGTTTGTTATCTGGACAACTACTCCTTGGACATTACCTGCAAACTTAGGTATCGCTGTTCACCCAGACTTCGAATACCAAGTTGTTAAATACAATGGAGAAAGCTACTTAGTAGCTAAAGAAAGAGTAGCATTCTTAGCTGAAAAATTCGGTTGGGAAAACTACGAAACAGGTGAAGTATTAGTAGGTAAAGATTTAGAATACTTACTATGTCAACACCCATTCTTAGATAGAACATCTACATTAATCTTAGCTGATTATGTAACACTTGATTCAGGGACTGGTTTAGTTCATACAGCTCCTGGACACGGGGTTGATGACTATCTTGTTGGTCAATTACAATACAAACTTGGAGTATTATCACCAGTTGATAACCAAGGTGTTCTTACAGAAGAAGCTGGACAATTCGCTGGTAAATTCGTATTCGATGCGAACAAAGACATTATTGCTCACTTAGATGAAACTGGAGCATTATTAAAACAAGAAGATATTACTCACTCATACCCACATGACTGGAGAAGTAAAAAACCAATTATCTTCAGAGCGACACCTCAATGGTTCTGTTCTGTTGATGCATTCCGTTCTGAATTATTAGAAGCTGTAGATAACACTAAATTCTACAGTGAATGGGGTAAACCAAGATTATATAACATGATCCGTGATCGTGGTGACTGGGTAATCAGTCGTCAACGTGTATGGGGTGTGCCAATTCCTGTATTCTACGCTGAAAACGGAGAAGCTATTCTTGATATCGAGTTAATCGAACATGTAGCGAAAATCTTCGAAGAAGAAGGATCTAACGTTTGGTTCTACAAAGATGCTAAAGAATTATTACCAGAAGGATATACTCACCCAGGAAGTCCAAACGGTGAATTCACTAAAGAAATGGACATCATGGACGTATGGTTCGACTCTGGAACATCTCACCAAGGATGCTGTGCAATCCGTGAAGACTTAACTTACCCTGCTGACTTATACCTAGAAGGAAGTGACCAATACCGTGGATGGTTCAACTCTTCACTTATCACTTCTGTAGCGGTGTCTGGAGTAGCTCCATATAAAGAATTAGTATCTGCTGGATTCGTTATGGACAAAAATGATAACAAAATGAGTAAATCATTAGGTAACGTTATTTCTCCTAACGATGTAGGTAAAGAACTAGGTGCTGAGATTATCCGTCTATGGACTGCAAGTGTTGACTACACTCAAGACGTTCGTATTTCTAAAGATATCTTAAAACAAGTATCTGAAACATACAGAAAAATCAGAAATACTTTCCGTTTCTTATTAGGAAACTTATACAACGGAAGCTTCAACAACAAAACTGATTTAGTTGCGTACGAAAACCTTGAAGAACTAGATAAATACATGGTTCTTAAATTCGAAAAAGTTGTAGCAAAAGTATTAGATTACTATGAAAACTACCAATTCAACAGTATTACTACTGAACTAATCAACTTCTTTAACGTTGAATTATCTTCATTCTACCTAGATTACGGTAAAGATATCCTTTACATCGAAGGTGAAGATTCTCACAAACGTCAAAGTATGTTAACAGTTCTTTACACAGTATTAAGTAAATCTGTTAGATTACTTGCTCCAATTCTTTCATTCACAGCTGAAGAAGTATACGACAATATGCCATACGAAGATGCTGAGTCTGTTCACTTAACTGACTTCCCAGTTAAAAATGTAATCGAAGACGCTGCTTTAGAAGCTAAATGGGATAAACTTCTAGAAGTTCGTGATGACGTGAATAAAGCATTAGAAGAAAGCCGTAATGAAAAAGTTATCGGTAAATCTCTAGAAGCTGCTGTTGAAGTATACAGTAACGATGCAGAAGTAGTTGAGTTATTAAACTCTGTTGCTAACTTAAACCAATTCTTCATCGTAAGTAAAGTAGCTGTTAAAGAAAACGATGGTGTAGCTTATGATCTTGCTACTGTTAAAGTAACTAAAGCTGAAGGACACCGTTGTGAACGTTGTTGGAACATCGTTGATGAAGTAAACGAAGAAGGTTTATGCCCACGTTGTGCTAGCATCTTAAATAAATAATAGAATAACTTATATATAGAACTTAGGTTAAATTTAATCTAAGTTCTATTTTTTTATAAAAAATATTATAAGTCCAAAAAAATGTACAGATGACTTGTTATAATTAAATCACAAAATGAAGAGGTGATTTAAAATGGAAAAAGATTATATTACAATTACAGGAATGCAACATTATTTTGGAACAACAGTTTTTAAAGTAGGAGATGTTATAAGCTGTGAAAAAGAGTTTGATAATGATTATGACGAAGAAGCTATAAAAGTTATGATGAAAACTTTTGGTAAGGTTGGATACGTAGCTAATTCTAGTCATACTGTGGCAAAAGGTACAAAAAGTGCAGGAAGAATCTATGATAAAGTAGGAGATAAGTTCTTTGTAAGAGTATGTTTTGTCACGGATGGTTCTGTAATCGCAGAAGTTGTTAACAAAGATGTAAAAATACATAAAAGTAATAGAAAAATTCGTAAATAGTTGTTATTATATACATAAGTGTATATAAGGAGCAAAATTTATGGAAAAAGGAAGATATCAAAAATTAAAGCTATTGTACTTATTAGAAATATTGAGAGACTATAGCGATGAAAATACTTATTTAAGTGTAAAAGAGTTAACAAACTTACTTTTAAAAAATGAAATAGTTGTAGAGAGAAAAACTCTATACAAAGATATAGAATTACTACAAGATTACGGATTTAATATCGTGGTGGGAAAAAATGGTCGTGAAAATATTTATGCTTTAGTTGAAAGAGAATTTGAGCTTGCAGAGGTTAAGATGCTGATTGATGTTATTCAGGCGAGTAAGTTTTTGACTGCGAAAAAATCTCGCGATTTAATATTAAAACTGAAGAAATTAGCGAGTAAACAACAGGCACAAAAAATTCAAAGGCAGGTATATTCTTTCGAAGAGAATAAATATATAAATGAAAATATTTATTATAATGTTGATGCGATTCATAATGCAATTGCAGAAAATAAGCAAATTAATTTTAATTATTGGCAATGGAATTATAAAAAACAAATGGTCGATAGGAAAAATGGTGAAGTTTATAATGTAAGTCCATTCGCTCTAGTATGGAATGATGAAAATTATTATATGGTTGCTTATGATGCTAAGACAGATTTAATAAAAAATTATCGTGTTGATAAGATGAGAAACGTTGTTATTGCTGAGAATGATAGATTAGGTCATGATAAGTTTCAAAAAGAAGATATATCGAGTTATTCAAAGAAAATCTTCGGTATGTATGGTGGAACTTTAGAAAGGGTGACTTTGGAGTTTAAAGAATCGTTAATTGGAGCAATCGTCGATAGATTCGGTAAAGATATTATTATTCATAAAAAAGATAATGTATATCAAACTTCTGTAGAAGTTATGTGTAGTAGTCATTTCCTAGGTTGGATTTTCTCTTTAGGTAGTGATATTGAAATATTAGCGCCTCAAAATGTTCAAGACTTATATGTGAGGGAAGTAGAGAGTTTACTAAAAAAATATAAATAAAAAATATTCTAGTAGGATTTTAAGAGGGAGTTCTACTAGAATTTTTGCTTATTTAAAATCAAAAAATATATAAATTCATTTAGCTTTCTTAGTCAGATATGAAACCTACTTAATATCAACTTAAAATCGTTGTAATGTGGTTGCTTTAATAGAAAATGAATGTTATAATTAAATGATGAATTATAAGATGATTATAAAATCATTTAATAGAAAAATATGTCGGAAGGAAAATGTTAATGGCTATTTTAGGAAAAATATTTGATGCTAATAAAAGAGAAGTAAAAAGCTTATCAAAATTAGCTGACAAAGTATTAGCTAAAGATGAAGAATATTCAAATCTTAGCGATGAAGAATTAGTAAATAAAACAGAAGAATTTAAAGCTTATATCCAAGAACAAAAAGAAAAAGGTAAAGATACACCGGATATATTAGATAAAATTTTAGTAGATGCGTTTGCTGCAGCTCGTGAGGGTGCATTACGTTCTCTAGGAATGAAACCATATAAAGTTCAAATCATGGGTGGTATCGCACTTCACCGTGGTGATATCGCGGAGATGAGAACAGGGGAAGGTAAAACTCTTACTGCGACAATGCCAGTATACCTAAACGCATTAGCAGGTGAAGGTGTACACGTTGTTACAGTTAACGAATACTTATCACAACGTGATGCTCAAGAAATGGGAGTTTTCTATAACTACATGGGACTTTCTGTAGGTCTTAACTTAAACTCTCTAAACTCTGAAGAAAAAAGAGCTGCATACAATGCTGATATCACATACTCAACAAACAATGAGTTAGGATTTGACTATTTAAGAGATAACATGGTTAAAACAGTTGAAGCACGTGTTCAACGTCCATTAAACTATGCTGTAATCGATGAGGTTGACTCAGTACTTATCGATGAAGCACGTACACCACTTATTATCTCTGGTGAAGGTCAAGAATCAACTTCATTATATCAAGTTGCAAATGCCTTCGTTAAAACTCTGAAAAAAGCAGAGGAAGAAGATGGAAGTGATGGAGATTATACTTTAGATATTAAAACTAAATCTATCCAACTTTCTGAAAATGGTATTGATAAAGCAGAAAGTTACTTCGGATTAAACAATCTTTATGAGTTAAAAAATGTTGATTTAACGCACCATATTAACCAGGCATTAAAAGCTAACTATACAATGTCGCTAGATGTTGACTACGTGGTTGCTGAAGACGGGGAGATTTTAATCGTTGACCAATTTACTGGTCGTACAATGCCTGGACGTCGTTTCTCTGAAGGATTACACCAAGCTATCGAAGCTAAAGAAGGTGTGCCAATCCAGAAAGAAAGTAAAACAATGGCGACTATTACATTCCAAAACTTCTTCAGAATGTATAAAAAACTTAGTGGTATGACAGGTACTGGTAAAACAGAGGAAGAGGAATTTAGAAATATTTATAATATGTTTGTTACAACAATTCCTACGAACAGACCAATCCAAAGGATTGATGCGCCAGACTATATTTACTCAAATATGGAAGCTAAGTTCAATGCAGTGGCTCAAGAAGTTAAAGAACGTTATGACAACGGACAACCAGTTCTTTTAGGTACAGTTTCAATTGAAACGAGTGAATTAGTATCTAAATTATTATATAAATACGGTGTTCCTCATAAAGTGCTTAACGCTAAACAAAATGAGAGTGAAGCTGAAATTATTAAACAAGCCGGACAACGTGGTTCGGTAACTATCGCGACGAACATGGCAGGTCGTGGTACGGATATTAAACTTGGAGAAGGTGTTCGTGAGTTAGGTGGTCTTGCCGTTATTGGTACAGAGCGTCACGAATCACGTCGTATCGATAATCAGCTACGTGGTCGTTCAGGACGTCAAGGGGATCCAGGTTACAGTAGATTCTATCTATCGCTAGAAGATGAGCTTATGGTTCGTTTCGGAGCTGACAGATTACAAAAAATCATGGGGAAAGATGATGATACGCCACTTGAAAGTAGAATGGTAAGTAGATCTGTTGAAAGTGCACAAAAACGTGTAGAAGGTAATAACTATGATTCACGTAAACAAGTACTTCAATATGATGATGTATTACGTAAACAACGTGAAATCATGTATGCTGAAAGAAATGAAGTATTAGAGAACGAAGTTGTTACTGATATTATTCAAGACATGATTGGGGATGCAGTAGATAAAACTATGGCTTATATTGTAGAAAATATGGAAGCTCATAGTGAAAAAGAAGAAACAGAAGAAATTATCAAATCACTAAATGAGAAATTCTTAGGTCTAAAACCTATTACTGATAGTGAGTATTCTGATGTAATGAGCGATGATGAAATTCGAGAGCTTGTTTTACACAGAATTAATCTAGAGTTAGCTGAAAAACGTGCGTTACTTGGTGATGAAACTATGAATTCATTCGAGAGATATATTCTTCTTAACGCTATTGATGATAGATGGACTGATCACATTGACCAAATGGATCAACTTAGAAAAGGGATTTTCCTTCGTTCTTATGGACAAATTGATCCACTTCGTGAGTACAAAACTGAAGGATATCAAATGTTCGAGGACATGATTGATAATATTCAAGTAGAAGTTGTTACTAACTTAATGCGTATTAGAGTTGAGCGTCATGAAGAAATCGAAATGAAACAAGAACCAACTAACCTTGTAACTAATGATAGTAAGGAGCATATTGCTCGTGGACCAATTAAGAGTGCATCTCGTGAAGAGAAAAAAGCTCGTATAGAAGAACGTAAACAACGTATTAAAGAGTTAAAAGCTCAAAAAGAAAGAGAAACTAACTAATAGTTAATATTAAAGAAGGAGACTTGAAAATAGGTTTCCTTCTTTTCATAGCTTTATAATATTTTATAAGGAGGTAAGTATTATGAATAATATAGATAAACTAAAAGAAATAATAGAATTAAATGATAATATTGTCTTTTTTGGTGGAGCCGGTGTTTCTACTGAATCTGATATTCCAGATTTTAGAAGTGCGAATGGAGTGTTTAGTGTAAAACTAAATCGCCACTTTACACCTGAACAACTCGTTTCTAGAACTATGTTTGTGAAGTATCCTGTAGATTTCTTTGATTTTTATAAGAAGCATTTAGTTTATCCTGATGCTAAACCGAATAGAGCTCATTTTTATTTAGCTGACTTGGAAAAGCAAGGGAAACTTAAAGCGGTAATTACTCAAAATATTGATACTCTTCATGAACAAGCAGGTAGTAAAAATGTTTTAAAACTTCATGGAAGTGTAGATGCTAACTATTGTACTAAGTGTAAAAGTTTTTACAACTTAGAAGACTTTTTGGCTAAAAATGAAGAAATACCGAGTTGTGATAAATGTGGTGGGGTTATTAAACCGTATGTTACTTTATATGAAGAGGAATTAGATATGACGGTATTTAATGCTGCGATTAACTTTATTGAAAAAGCTGATGTACTGATTATCGGTGGTACTTCATTAAGTGTTTATCCAGCAGCAAATCTACTACATTATTTTAGAGGGAAGTATTTAGTTGTTATTAATAAGACGTCTACACCTCAGGAGAATATGGCTGATCTAGTAATTAATGGTAAAATCGGAGAAGTATTTTCAAAATTAGGAGAAAGGTTAGGTGATGTGTAGATGTATTTATTTAGAAAATTAGCTTGGTTTATGAAGCTAGAAAAAAGGCGTTACATTATAGGGATAATTGCTCTTATATTAGTAAGTATTTTCAACTTAATTCCACCGAAAGTTATTGGGACTGTTATTGATAAAATTGAGGCTGGAAATTTAACTAATGGAGAGTTATTCTTAAATGTTAGTTACCTTGTATTAGCTGCACTTGCAATGTACGCACTTCGTTATGTTTGGCGTGTTTATATATTTGGAGCGGCATACAACTTAGGAAGAATTTTAAGGTCAAGATTATTTGAACACTTTACTAAGATGTCTCCATCATTTTTCCAAAAATATCGTACGGGTGACTTAATGGCTCATGCAACGAATGATATAAACTCAGTAGCAATGGTTGCTGGTGGAGGAGTAATGTCAGCGGTTGATGCAAGTATTACAGCTTTAGTGACATTATTTACGATGATATTTTTAATTGATTTCAAGTTAACTCTAATAGCTATTATTCCTTTACCATTTTTAGCATATGCTACTAATTATATTGGTGATAAAAACTATGAGAGTTTTGAGGCGGCACAAGAGTCGTTTTCTGATTTAAATAACAAGGTTCAAGAAAGTGCCTCTGGGATAAAGGTTACTAAATCATTCGGTTATGGTAATGATGAGATTAAGAGCTTTAGAGAAGTTAATAACAAAGTATTCGGTAAGAATGTTATCGCTGCTAAGTATAACTCATTATTTGATCCAATGGTGTTGATATTTGTTGGAATATCTTATACACTTACTCTTGTCTTTGGTGGTATTTTTATTTCTAATGGCGATTTATCGGTTGGGGAGTTAGTTACTTTCGTGACTTATCTTGATATGTTAGTATGGCCGCTTCAAGCAATTGGTTGGTTGTATAATATATCACAACGTGGTGAAGTATCTTATAAGCGTATTGAGAGTTTATTAGCGGAAGCTAATGAGGTAAATACTAACTTAGATAGTAATATCAAAGCTGAAAATGGTAGACTTGAATATAATATCAACAACTTTGAATTTGAAGAAGGTAAGAGTGTCCTAAGAGATATTAAGTTTGCTATTGAAAAAGGTCAAACACTGGGTATCGTAGGGGTTACTGGAGCAGGTAAAACTACATTATTAAGGCTATTATTAAGAGAGTTTAATATTAAATCTGGTAATATCATGCTTAATAATAGGGACATTGCTGAATATAGTATTAGTGATCTTAGAAAACTTATCGGATATGTACCGCAAGATCAAGTATTATTTGCTATGTCGATTAAAGAAAATATTCGTTTTGCAAATCCTTTAATTGATGATAAACAGGTAGAAGAAATTACAAAAATTTGTGGTCTGTATGATGATATTATGGCTATGCCTGAGAAGTTTGATACGATTGTTGGTGAGAAAGGTGTCAGTCTTTCAGGTGGTCAAAAACAACGTTTAGCGATGAGTCGTGCTTTGATTATTAATCCTGAAATTTTAATCCTTGATGATTCATTATCTGCGGTTGATGCTAAGACTGAACATGTTATTTTAGAGAACTTAAAAGAACAACGTAGTGGTCAAACTAATATCATTACTGCACATAGACTTTCTGCAGTAGTAGAAGCTGATTTAATAATTGTTTTAGGTGATAACACGATTATTGAAAAAGGAACTCATGACGAACTTATTGCCAATAATGGTTGGTATAAAGAGACTTATGAGAGTCAACAAATGGAAGAAAGCTTGAAAGGAGGAAATGAAGATGTCGAAAAGTAAGACGTTTTTTAGATTAATGCGCTACATGTTGCGCTATAAAGGATTATCGATATTGGCACTATTATTTATATTAATGACTTCGATAGTCGCAACAGCAATTCCTCTTTTAGCTCAATATTATATTGATAATTTTATTACAAAAAATATTGCTAAAGCTGGATTATATATACTAATAATTTATTTTGGATTGTTTATCTTAAGAGTTGTGTTCACATTTTTAGGAGAGTATTACTTCGCAAAAGTAGCTCACAGTATAGTTAGAGATCTACGTAATGATAGTTTTGCTAACTTGCAAAAATTAGGTATGTCTTACTTTGATAAGACTCCTGTAGGTTCTGTAGTATCTAGATTAACTAATGATACACAGGCTGTTGCGGATATGTTTGGGACAATTTTCTCAAGTTTCTTAAATACGATACTTATGTTTGTAGTAACACTTTCTGCGATGATTGCTTTAAGTTGGCAATTAACAATCTACATGATACTTTTCATTCCTGTTATGGTTGGTTCAGTATACCTATACCAGAAGCTTTCTAGTAGATTAGTAGAAATTTCTCGCGCGAAAATTAGTGAAATGAATACTAAATTATCTGAATCTATAGAGGGGATGAAGATTATCCAAGCGTTTAATCAGGAACAACGCCTAATTGATGAATTTGGAGAGGTTAATAATGAACACCTTCGTTATTACACTAAATCATTAAAGGTTGATAGTTTATTATTAAGACCAGCTATGGCTTTATTTAAAGTATTAGCATATGGTGTTATCGTAATGTATTTTGGGCTAAGTTTTGAAAGTGCTGGTTTTACTGCTGGGATAATCTATGCGTTTATTCAATATACGAATCAGCTGTTCAATCCATTAATTGAACTTATGCAAAACTTCTCAATTCTTCAAACTTCTATAATTTCTGCAGGACGTGTTTTCACACTAATAGACAATGAAGAATATGAGCCAGAGCAAAAAAATAGTGATTATAAAATTTCACGTGGAGATATCGAGTTCAAAAATGTTAGCTTTTCTTACGATGGTAAACGTGATATTCTTAAAAATATTTCGTTTAGTGTTAAAAATGGAGAGAGTATAGCGTTTGTAGGAGCTACTGGATCTGGTAAATCTTCTATTATGAATCTATTCTTAAGATTTTATGATTATGATAGAGGAGAAATCTTAATTGATGGAGTTAATATTAAAGATTATAGTTCTAAAGAATTAAGAAACAGTGTAGGATTAGTACTTCAAGATCCATTCTTATATCACGGAACAGTAGAGTCTAATATTAAGATGTATAATGAAAGTCTAACACGAGAAGATGTTATTGAAGCAGCGAAGTTTGTTGATGCGCATAACTTTATTGATAAATTAGAAGATAAGTATGATAGCATAGTTACTGAAAGGGGTTCAACGTTCTCATCTGGAGAGAGACAACTTCTAACATTTGCTAGAACTATAGCAAGTAAGCCGAAGATACTTATTCTTGATGAAGCGACAGCAAATATCGACTCAGAAACAGAAGAATTGATTCAACATTCTCTTGAAAAAATGAGAAAAGGTAGAACAACAATAGCAATTGCTCATAGATTATCTACGATTCAAGATTCTAACTGTATTTACGTATTAGATAAAGGTGAAATTATTGAATCTGGAACACATGATGAATTAATAGCATTAAAAGGAAATTATTATAAAATGTACCAACTTCAAGCAGGTATGTTAAATAAATAAAAATAATTAACAATGGAGGTGACTCAAATAAATCGATTTCTCTGAAATAACGATGTTTGAGTCACTTCCTTTTTTATGGAAAAAATGGATTCATACACGATATTAGTTAACATAAATTTAAGGTGTTAAATACTTTGATTTGTTTCAAATACTGAATAAACAATGTTAGATAATTTACTAAACTTAGCTATATAGTATTATATCTGAATTTCTTGCATTTATAGAAGAAAAAGCTTACAATTAATGTATTGAATATCAATATTGAAAAGAAAAAGCTTATGAAAGTATTTTTATGAAAGAAGGCGAAAAAAGGTGAGAAAATTTTTAGGGGAAAAATATAATAAGTTCTCATTAAGAAAATTAACTATTGGTGTTTGTTCGATGACGATAGGGACATTTTTCTTGATGTCTACTGTTCAATCTGATGAAAATACAGTGAAGGCTGCCGATAATGCAATTGTTCACTATAAATATGTAGGAGAAAATAATCTTACTGATAAAGAAAAGGAATTAATAAGAAAAGAAGTACCAAGCATTGTAAATAGTACAGAAGAAACATATTACTTAGTATTTAAACCAACTAAAACAACACAACTAAATAAATTACCTAATACTGGTTTAAATTATGGAATAGGAAGTATGCTTCTAGGCGGTATGCTAGGTCTACTAGTAGTTGTTGTAGCAAAAGGTAAAAATAAATCACGTAAAATATTATCAATATTATTAGTTACGAGTATGGGAGCAACTACTCTAGAGTTACCTGTTAGAGCCATGGAGGATTTACAATTATCAGTCTACAACATGGATTATAATTTAAAAGTTGGAGATAAGTTACCAGAAATCTCTGCAATTCCTGGATATAGTTTTGTTGGATTTATTAAAAATGAGACTGAAACTAAAAAATTAAAAGAAGAAGTGAAGGAAAATGTTAATTTCCAACAAAATAATAAAAAACAACCACAATTAAAAGAAATTACAGATGTAAATGTAACTGATAAAAAACAGGAAAATAAAGCAAGATTAGATAATACAGATAAAAAAGTATTTGAAAATAATAATAAAAAAGAAGATAAAAAAGTAATAGAAAATACAAATAAACAAGAGGATAAAAAGATTTCAGGGGTTAATACTGTGAATCCTCAAGATGAGGTGTTATCTGGAAAACTAACTAAACCTGAATTATTGTATTCAGATAAAACAATAGAGACTTCAATACAGTATAATCAAATTATAGAAAATAATAATCAGTTGCCTGAAGGAACAACAAGAATAAAACAACACGGTAAGCTAGGGAAAAAGACAGATGTTGTTAGAGTATTCACTGTAGAAGGGAAAGAAATATCAAGAGAGTTAATTTCTACGAAAACAGAACATCCAGTTTCAGAAGTAGTTGAAAAAGGAACAAAAAAAGTAGTGAGTAATGTTGTTAATAAGGGTGAAAAACTTGTAAAACCTGCAGTAGAAGTTAAACCAGAATACACAGGAGTACAAGCTGGAGCAATAGTAGAACCAGAAAAAGCAGAAGCAGCAAAAGAGTACACAGGAGTACAAGCTGGAGCGGTAGTAGAACCAGAAAAAGCAGAAGCAGCAAAAGAGTATACAGGAGTACAGGCTGGAGCGATAGTAGAATCAGAAAAAGTGGAGCCTCAATATGGGGGAGTTACTTCAGGAGCATTGGTAGAACCTGAAAAGGTAGAATTACCTAAGGAGTACACAGGGGTACAAGCTGGAGCACTAGTAGAGCCGGAGAAAGTAGAATCATCAAGAGAATATACAGGAGTGCAAGCCGGAGCACTAGTAGAGCCGGAGAAAGTAGAATCACCAAGAGAATATACAGGGGTACAAGCTGGAGCACTAGTAGAGCCGGAGAAAGTAGAATTACCAAGAGAATATACAGGAGTGCAAGGTGGAGCACTAGTAGAACCGGAGAAAGTAGAATCACCAAGAGAATATACAGGGGTACAAGCCGGAGCACTAGTAGAACCGGAGAAAGTAAAATCACCAAGAGAATATACAGGGGTACAAGCCGGAGCGCTAGTAGAGCCGGAGAAAGTAGAACAACCAAGAGAATATACAGGGGTGCAGGCTGGAGCGTTAGTCGAACCGGAGAAAGTGGAGCCTCCTAGAGAGTATGCTGGAAGTATTGAACAGCCAAGTACAGAAGAAACTAAACCAAATAATGAAAATACTAATATACCTGAAGAAATGAGTATTCAGAAAAAATCTAGTGCATTAATTAATATGACCTTTATTACAGAGTCGTCGAAGGTAACTGGAACTGGTTCAGCTACATTTATTGCACCAAATGTACTTTTAACAGTGGCTCATAATTTCATTAATAATTCTACTGATAATACTACGGGTGAATTTAGAGGAGATAAGTCTAAAAATACATATGAATGGCAAACGCCTGATGGACAAAAAGGTTCATTTACTTCAGAGGATATTCACTTTTATAATAAAAAAGATTATCCAAAAGGATTTATCTATGATTTAGCTGTTATTACCTTACCTCAATCTACAAGAAGGCAACATGCGAACTTAGTAGAAAATTACTCGAAAGTAAATGTTAATGATAAGTTAAATGTTTATGGTTATCCTAAAGGAGAGTATACTCACTTAAAAGATACTACGGTAGAAATGGAACAAAAATATGCGAATAATACCTACGGTGTCCAATATCAAGGTGGAAATCCTGGTATGAGTGGTGGAGGAATTTTCAATTCTAAAGGAGAAGTGATTGGACTTCACCAAAATGGGGCTGAGAACCGTTCAGGTGGATTGATTTTATCTCCTACACAATTAGCTTGGATTAAGAGTATTATCGCAGGTAATGAAATTACTCCGACATATGATGCACTAGAACGTCATAAAGATGAGAAAAAAGACGATGTTAAAGAAGAAGACGTTAATAAGAAATTAGAACTTAGAAATATATCTTCTGTAGAACTATATTCAAAAGAAGGTGGTAAGTATCGTCATGTAACTTCATTAGATTCTGTGCCAAATGACCCACAAAATTACTTTATGAAAGTAAAATCAGAGAACTTTAAAGACGTGATGCTTCCAGTTAAAACCATTACTAATGATAATAAAGATAATAGAGCTGTTTATAAAATAGTAGCAAGTGTAAATAATCTGATACAACATGAAAATAATAAAGTACAAGATAATTATACATATTATTTACCTAAAACTCAGCAAAGTGAAACTGGGATATATACATCATTTAAAAATTTAGTAGATGCAATGAATAGCGATCCTAATGGTATATTCCGTTTAGGTGCAACTATGGATGCTCGTGAAGTTGAGCTTCCAGATGGTCAAGAAAGTTATGTGAAAAATGAATTCCATGGAAAATTAATAGGTCAAAATAATAATAATAATAAGTATTATGCTATATACAACCTGAAAAAGCCATTATTTAATACTTTAAGTAATGCTACAGTACAAAATCTTTCACTAAAAGATGTCAATATTTCAGCAAAATACAATGCTGCGACAATAGCGAAGGAAGCAAATAACAATACTCGTATTGAAAATGTTTATGCTGATGGAGCGATAGCTGGGGAACATGAAATTGGAGGATTAGTATCACAAGTTAATAATTCTACTATTTCTAATAGCAGCTATACTGGTAGAATAACTAATACATATAAAACAGTTGCTAGTTATCAAATCGGAGGGTTAGTAGGTAAACTTTCTGGTTCGAGGGGATTAATAGATAAGTCGTTCGCGTCAATTGATTTAGCATCAAACGCAACTAAAGGGGATCAATCTATTGGTGGAATAGTTGGTGCAATAGAGGATAGGGCGCTAATTAGTAATAGCTACGCTGAAGGAAATCTTAATAATGTTCAACGTTTTGCAAATGTTGGTGGAGTAGTTGGTAATCTTTGGGATCCAGCTGGAGGATTAGAAAAATCTGGTCGACTTTCTAATGTACTAAGCGACGTTAATGTTACAAATGGTAATGCTATAACTGGAAAAGATTTCACTAACATGCAAGCAAATCATGTATATAGCAACAAAAATAATAAGGTTGTAAACGTAGTAGCAGAAGATGATGAAATCTTAACTAAGGATTCTGATGTTCAAAGAGGAGAAGTATTAGAAGACGCACAGATTAGAGAGAAAAAAGCTTCTTTTGTATCTAAAAATACTATTAAAACAGAAGATTTTAATTTCTCTTCTAGATATGTAACTGACTATAGAAATCTTGAAAATGCGGTTTCATCTAAAGAAAAAGTATATAAAAATATAGAAAAACTATTACCATTCTATAATAGAGAAACAATAGTTAAGTACGGGAATTTGGTAGAGTCAAATAGTAATCTTTATAATAAAGAACTATTGTCAGCACTTCCAATGAAAGATAATGAAGTAATTAGTGATATTAACGAATATAAATCAAGTATAAATAAACTATTACTATATTATGCGGACAATACATCAGAGAAACTTAATGTAAATTATCAAGGTGATTTTTCAAATGTAGCTGAGTATAGAATAGACGGTACGAATTTAATTTATACACCGAATACATTACTTCGCAATTATAATAATATTTTAGAGAAAGTATTACCAGCATTAAATAGTGTAGAATATAAATCAGAAGCAATTAGAAAAGTATTAGATGTTTCAAATGATGTTAGTTTAACAGAACTATATTTAGAAGAACAATTCAATACTACAAAAGATAATTTGAGAGATAGTTTAACGAAACTATTTACTGCAGATGCTGCAATAGTGGAAAATAACAATAAGGTAATAGATAATTATATAATTGAGAAAATAAAAAATAATAAAGAAGCTTTACTTCTAGGATTAACATACTTAGAGCGTTGGTACAATTTTAAATATGGTGAAACAAAAGCAAAAGATTTAGTTATGTATCACTTGGATTTCTTCGGTAAATCAAATAGTTCGGCGTTAGATAATGTTATCGAATTAGGTAAATCTGGATATAATAATTTACTAGCGAAAAATAATGTTATAACTTATAACGTATTATTAGCGAAAAATTATAAAACTAATAATTTATTTGATGCATTAGAAAAATATAGAAAAGCTTTCGTGCCAGAAAAAACAAATAACGAGTGGTTCAAAGACCAAACTAAAGCCTATATTGTAGAAGAAAAATCTTCTATTCCAGAAGTTAGCAAAAAACAATCAAAAGCAGGTACTCCGCAATCTATAGGGGTATATGATAGATTAACTAGTCCATCATGGAAATACCCAAGTATGGTATTGCCGCTATTAACATTACCTGAAAAATCGGTGTTTATTATAGCGAATATTTCGACAATAGGATTTGGTGCTTATGATAGATATAGAAGTAAAGAACATCCAGCAGGAACTAATTTAAATGACTATGTTGAGAAAAAAGCAAAAGAAGCGGCTGTTAGATTTAGAGATCACTATGATTACTGGTATAAAATACTGGATGATAATAATAAAGAAAAATTATATAGAAGTGTTCTAGTCTATGATGCATTTAGATTTGGTACAGATGAAAAAGAAGATAAAGATACATATCAAGCAACTTTTGAAACTAATCATCCAGCGATAAAACATTTCTTCGGTCCAGCAGGAAATAATGTTGTTCATAATTCTAATGGAGCATATGCTACAGGGGATGCATTCTATTATATGGCATATCGCATGCTTGATAAAGATGGTGCGGTAACCTATACACATGAAATGACACATAACTCAGATAGAGAAATTTATCTTGGAGGATATGGAAGACGAAATGGACTTGGACCAGAGTTTTATGCTAAAGGATTGTTACAAGCTCCTGATCATCCAAATGACCCAACTATTACAATTAACTCTATATTGAAATATGAAGAATCAGAAAATGCAACTAGACTTCAGGTGAAAGATCCTACAGAACGATTTAAAAATGCAGAAGACTTACAAAAATATATGCATAATCTGTTTGATGTGATTTATATGCTAGAATATCTAGAAGGTAATGCTGTTGTTAACTTAGATATTTCTAAGAAAAACGAGTTATTGAGAAGAATAGAAAATAAATTTGAAACAGATCCAGATGGAAGTAAAGTATATGCAACTAATGTTATTCGTTACTTAAATGATAGTGAACTTAGAAAATTAACTACATTTAATAGTTTAATAGAAAATGATGTTATTACAAGAAGAGGATATGAAAATGGAAATGATGATACCTTTAAACGAAATGGATATTATACAATTAAACTATTTTCACCAATATATTCAGCTTTAAGTAATAATGAAGGAACACCGGGTGATTTAATGGGACGTCGTATGGCGTTTGAATTGTTAGCTGCAAAAGGATTTAAAGATGGAATGGTACCATATATTTCTAATCAATTTGCAGAAGAAGCAAAAGCAAATGGTGACGTTATTACATCATATGGTAAAAAAATCGGTAATGTAACTGATAAGTTAGTGCTTAAGAAAGTATTTGATAATCGTTACCCATCTTGGTTTGAATTTAAAAAAGCAATGTATGATGAACGAAAAGCTAAATTTAATAAATTAATGAGTGTTAGCTTCATTAACCCAAATGGAGCTTGGTATAGAAAAGATAAGGTGACAATAACTAGTATAGCTAAACTTCAAGAGATGATAACAGCTGCAGTCAAAGAAGATGCAGAGGATATTCTTTTGTATTACTATCCAGAAAGAAGTAGAGTTCATAAACTTAAACAAGCTATATACAAAGCTTATCTAGATCAAACTAGTGATTTTAGAACATCAATATTTGGAGAACAGTAATCTAATTTTTTGATTAGATATAAAATAAATAGGGGGTAACTCGACAAAATCGATTTCTTCGGAATTATGATTTTTGGGTCACTCCCTTATTTATATTTATTAAAATGCATATAAATATATAATACGTGATATAGTAGGATATTACGACAAAAATTTGTGATATAATAAAATTATAAAAATTTAAGGAGAATTTGAGTATGATAAAAATTGAAGTGTGTGCTAATAGTGTACAAGATTGTATTGTAGCGCAAAATGAAGGTGCAGATAGAATAGAGTTAATTAGTGCTAGTTATTTAGGGGGATTAACTCCAACGACAACTACTCTAGATATTGTTATAGAAAATGGAGTAAAAATACCGATAATGGGGATGGTTAGACCTAGGGGAGGAGGTTTTTGTTATTCTGAAATAGAAAAAGAACAAATGTATAGAGAAGCAAGAGAACTGCTAAGGCACGGAGCTAAGGGGATTGTATTTGGATTTTTAAATGAAGATAGAAAGATAGATTGGGAAGCGACAGAAAAGATGATAAACCTATGTAAAAGTTTTGAAGCAGATAGTGTTTTTCATAGAGCATTTGATTGTTCTGATGAACCTGAATGCAACATTCAGCATTTAATTGAATTAGGATGTACTAGAGTTTTGACAAGTGGTCTAGAAGCTAATGTAGATAAAGGTACTAAGTTATTAAAGTTATTGCAAGAAAAATTCGGTGATAGAATTGAAATTTTAGCTGGTGCGGGTATTTCTACAGAAAATATAGAAAGTATTATTAAAAAAACTGGAGTTACTCAAGTTCATGGAACGTTTAAAAAGTATGGTGTTGATCAAACAACGACTGGTATGAATGTAACATACAGATATACAGACAAAGGTGACTATGAAGAAGTAAATCCTAAAGAGTTAACTCAAGCTGTGCAAATAGTAAAAAGATTAAATGAGGAATAGAATGTTTAGTAACGTACATCATATAGCAATAATAGGAACAAACTACAGAAAAACTAAGGAATTCTATGTAGATAAATTAGGGTTCAAGGTTATAAGTGAACATAATAGACCAGAAAAGAATGATATCATTATTAACGTTCAGAATGGTGATTTAGTTTTGGAAATATTTATTAAAGAAGATGCCCCTATGAGACCGAAAATACCAATACCAGAATATACTGGATTACGGCACCTAGCTTTTAGAGTAGATAATGTGGAAGAAATGTTAAAGAAATTTGATACGCTTGGTATTTTACATGAAGAACTTCGTTATGATGATTTTGATAAAAGAAAGATGGCATTTTTCTTCGATCCTGATGGTTTACCGTTAGAAATACATGAATAACAAAATAAAAGAAACTTAGCGACAATACTAAGTTTCTTTTATTTACGTAAAATTCATTGAAAAATATCTTGATTTTTCTGATTATATGTGATTAAATATAGAAATGTAACTAAAATATACTTAAAAAAGGAGCGGGATAATGAAATTTAGAAAAAAAGCTGCTGTATCATTTGTAACAGCAACGTTGATACTTACAAATCTACATGTAATGAATTTTAATAATTTAGAGAAAAAATGGGTATATGCTGAGGAAAATGGTAAGATTGATGCCTTATCTAATGCCTCTGCACATACTTTTAAAGATGAAGACAAAGTTAAAATTATTGTATCTTTAAAAGAGGATAAAGTAGATCCTAATTCATTAAAAACAGAAGAAGGAAGAAAAGAGCGTGAAAAAAGCACTAAAGAACCACGTGAAAGAGCTTTAAAAGAAATTAAAGATAAAGGTGTCGATTATAAAGTATTATTTGAATATGATACACTTTTAAATGGATTTTCTTTAGAAACTT
The DNA here is from genome assembly GCF_963519265.1 of uncultured Gemella sp. GTDB lineage: Bacteria > Bacillota > Bacilli > Staphylococcales > Gemellaceae > Gemella. The sequence goes on from NZ_CAUQNQ010000006.1 coordinate 23,631, forward strand.
CATATGCTGATGCTAAAAAAATTCAGGCGATGGATTTTGTAAACAGTGTTGAAGTGAGTGTTGATTATGAAGTTCCTGAGACTACTACAAAAAATAATGAAGATGATACTGCTTTAAAAAATACAGTTATCGATAGCAATAGAATTATTGGTGTACAGAGTTTATGGGATAAAGGATATAAAGGTCAAGGAAGAGTAGTGGCTGTTATTGACTCAGGGTTAGATCCTAATCATGACATATTACATCTAACTGACACAAGTAAAGCGAAGTATAAAAATAAAGCTGAGCTTGAAGCTGTAAAAGAAAAAGCTGGAATTGACTATGGTAAATGGTATAGTGATAAATTAATTTATGCATTTAACTACTACGATTGGGATAATAATTTAAAAGAGAAAAAAGATAAATCTCACGGAATGCACGTTGTAGGTACTTCAGTAGGTAATCCAACAAAAAAAGCACCAAACAATGAATATGTAGCAGGAGTTGCTCCAGAGTCGCAATTAATTTTCATGAGAGTATTCTCAGATAAACAAGGTGGAGCAAAAACTAGTACGTTCCTATATGTTAAAGCTATTGAGGATGCTGTTAAATTAGGTGCTGATTCTATTAATATGAGTTTAGGTGCAACAGCTGGAGCAGTAACAGAAGTTGGACAAGGTACTATCGATGCAATTGCACTTGCTAAAAAGGCTGGAGTTAACGTAGTAGTTGCGGCGGGGAATGATAATGTATTTGGAAATGGTCAAAGTAAACCAAGTGCGTCAAATCCAGATTATGGATTAATTGGAACACCATCTGTAACACCTGACTCAATAGCTGTAGCAGCAATAAATAATAGTGTAATGAATACTGAAGTTATGACTTTAGTAGGATTAGAAGGAAATGAAGAATGGGATAATGGAGAAGCTACAATAAGACCATTTACTAAGAAATTTGATCCTAAAGTTGAGTATTCATTATTTAATGCTGGATATGGTTTAGAAAATGATTTTAAAAATCAAGATGTAAAAGGTAAGATTGCAGTGATGATGCGTGGGGGTGGAAATACCTTTGCTGATAAAGTAGCAGCAGCTAAGAAGGCTGGAGCTGTAGGTGCTGTTTTATATAACACTAAAGAAGGTGGAGAAGAATTACTAAATGTAGCATTAAATAATTACGATAGTGATTTCCCTGTAGTGTTTGTTGGGTATAAATTTGGTAATTTATTAGCTACTTATCCAGATTTCTACAAATTGAAATTTACTGGACACTTTAGTAAGAGACCACATCCACAAGCGAATCAAATTGCTGATTTTACAAGTTGGGGAGTAACAGGAGATGGATTGTTTAAGCCTGATGTTACGGCACCAGGTGGTGATGTTTATTCTTCATTCAATAATGGAACATACGGATTAGATAGTGGAACAAGTATGGCTTCACCACACGTAGCTGGAGCTATATCTTTAATGAAACAAGTATTCCAAGAAAGATATCCAGACCTTCAAGGAGAAGAATTACAGAAATTGATAAAACACCTATTAATGAGTACTGCGATTCCAAATTATAATAATGAAACAAAAGCATTTACATCACCAAGACAACAAGGAGCAGGAGTTATTGATGTCTCTAAAGCGGCATTTGGTGATTTATATGTAACTGGAGATAATGATTATGGAAGTATCTCTTTAGGTAATGTCCAAGATACATTTAAATTTAATGTAGTACTACATAACTTATCTGATCAACCTAAGGAACTTGTTTACAAGTCTTATTTAAATACTGATGGTGTAGAAAATGGACAAATTACACTAAAACCTAGACAATTATCAGAAAGTAATGGTGGAGAGACTGTAGTAGTTCCTGCAAAAGGAGAAAAAACAGTTACTATCACAGTTGATGCTACGCAATTCAGAAATGAATTAGAAGGACAAATGCCAAATGGTTATTATCTTGAAGGATTTGTAAGATTCTTTGATCCTAAAGATACGAATACAGCAGTTGCTGGAATTCCATATGTTGGTTTTAAAGGAGAGTTCCAAAATCTACCTGTAGTAGAAAAACCAATATATGAATTTAAAGGAAATGAAAAACCATTCTATTACTATAAACCTAATACAACAGAGCGTGATGATAAAAATAACTTTACTTCATTAGTTACTGTTGATGTAAATGGTGAAGAAAAGAACATTAAAGTTTTAGGAGAGTACAATGATCCTAAGACTAAGTCTAATTATTTTGGTAAATTGGCATTTTCTCCAAATGGTGATAGACAACACGATGAGGTTGGATTTAAAGCAACATTCTTAAGAAACTATGAGAATCTTAAATTATCAGTTTATGCCAAAGACGATGTTGAACGTAAAAATCCATTATATGAAAATGGTAATGTTTCTGGTAAAAAGAACTTCTTCCATAACAAGTCTACTAATAAAAAAGCTGTGTTAGTTACTGAAACAAACTGGAAGGGACAAGACAAAAATGGAAATCCATTACCAGATGGTGAATATCAGTATGTAGTTAGTTATAGTCCTGTTGCAACAGGTGCGAAAATGCAAGAGACTGCATTTAACGTTACTATTGATAGAGTTGCACCACAAATTGTTGGTACAGGTGGAGTTTATGATGAAAAAACAAGAACGTTTAAACCATATGCTGTAAAAGAAAATGGAAGTGGAGTACTTTATAAAAAACTAAGTTATAAAGTAACTAAAAAAGGTAAAGATGGCAAAACAATAGAAAGTGAAGTTGTTGTTGAACCAAATATTGACGGTACTTTTACTCTTCCAGAAAAAGTTTCTCTAGATAAATTTACTTATGAAGTAGGTGATTTCGCAGGGAATAAAGATAGTGTTGGAATTTCAAAAGTTCAAAATACTGAAAAAGGAACTGTAGAAATTAAAACTACAGCTAAAGATGGAACAGGTGATTATTCTACTAACGTAAGATATGCTATTAAGAATGAAAAAGGGGAATTAGTAGGAGAAGACTTCACGAAGAATGGTAAGAATCTGACAGCTCTGCCATATGGTAAATATACTGTACAAGTAGTTCTAACTGATGAAGCTCTTAAATTAACTAGTCCTAAAGAAGTTGCTTTTGAGATTACTAAAGATGACTCAACTAAATCTGTTGAATTTACATTTGAAGAACAAAAGAGAAATACGACAATAATTAAATTTGATAAAGTTATACCTGCTGGAGCAAAAGTATTTGTTACGAATGAACAAGGTGAAAAAATAGAATTATCAAGAAGTCTATACAGTGAAAAAGAATTCCAAAAACGATTAAATAATGGTAAATATACTGTTGAAGTAGTATTACCTGAGGGATATAGATCTTCTGAAAATAATTTTGAACTTGTAGTAGGAAACGGTCGTAATACAAAAGAATTACAATTAAGTGTAGCTGAGAAAGTAGCTAGTGTTACAACTGCAGAAGGAGCAACTACTCCAGCGACTGTTGAGTTTGGAGAAGCTAAACTTTATAATGATTATAAACTTGTAGTTGGAGATGTTGAAAAAGCTAGCAAGGAAAAAATACTTAAACAGTTAACTGACAGTAAGATTGATTTAACTAAATATGATGTAGTATTTTATGATATCCATTTAGAAGATAGAAATAATAATGTTGTAGAAGTTGATGGAACTAGAAAAGTTACTTTATCATTAGATAAAATGCCAGCGAAATTTGGTCATGAGAAAAAAGATGGGACAATTGAGCCAGTTAATGGTGAAGTAGTTGATGGTAAATTTGTCTTCACAGTAGATGGATTTAGTAATTTTGTGGCACTTGTAGAGAAAAATGCACCTAAAGAAGAGGTTAAAGTAGATAAGAGCCAACTGAAACTAGCTTCTGATAATTTCAAAGTTACAACTGATAGTGATAAGTATGAATATGCGTCATTAGATGCAAAAGAAGCGTATAACAAAGCTATTAATAAAGCTAAACAACTTTTAGAAGACGAGCATGCGACACAAGAAGAAGTGAATAAAGCTGTTGAAGAGTTAAATACAGTCATTTCTAAACTTGATGGTGTTAAACCAAAAGAGGCAAAAGGTGAACCAGAGAAGGCAGAAGCACCTAAAGAATACACTGGCAAAGTAGAACAACCAAAAGCAGAGACACCTAAAGAAAATAAAGGTGAGCAACCAAAAGCAGAAGTACAAAGTGTAGATAAAAAAGAGCTTGCGGCTGAAGTTGAGAAAAATGGAGACCTTACAGCACAAGATAGCTTTAAAGAAACAGAAGAAACAGCTAAGAAAGAATATAAAGCAGCTCTTAAAGCAGCTATTTTAGTATTATCTAATGCAAATGCAAAACAAGATGAAGTAAACAGTGCATTAGAAACTCTTAAAAAAGCATCAGAAAAAGTAAGTAAAGAAAAATCTAGATTGTCAACTTTACTTGGTGATGTATTTAAGAAAGATAAAGATAAATCAAGTGTAGGATTAGCAGATATAGCTAAAGATCAAGGAATGGTAGTAAACAATTCTCAAGCAAATCTTGGAACTGTAGGCAAATCAAATTCTCTATTAGCTAAAACAGGAACATTAGCTTTACCTACAACCTTTGTAGGACTTGCATTAATTTGTTTAGTATACATACTGAGAAGAAGAAAAAATACTAAATAATAGGTAGTTTAATAATTCTCTTTAACCTTTAGGTTAAGGAGAATTATTAATTTGCATTATGAAAGGGCTAAATATAGAGAGTTGTTGAAATATTGAAATTAGTAATGATTGTAAGGAATTAGGTATGAGTATTAATACTGAATAGGTAGTTGAAAATTTGAAAATTATTAAAAAAGTTCTTGACATAATTTGATGAAAAATGTATAATAAATATTGTTCTTGATATGGCGGCTGTGGCGAAGTGGTTAACGCATCGGATTGTGGTTCCGACATTCGGGGGTTCGATTCCCCTCAGCCGCCCCATTAAAATTTAATATCTTAAGGCGGCTTAGCCAAGTGGTAAGGCACGGGTCTGCAAAACCTTGATCACCGGTTCAAATCCGGTAGCCGCCTCCAATTTTTACTCATCTTTTTATAAGGTGTTTTTTTTATGCCTAAATTACGGTTTATATTATCTATGATTCTTGTATTATGAAAATATTCGGGAATTTATTGATAATTACCGAGAGAGTGACTCAAAAATCGTGATTTCATAGAAATCGATTTTGTTGAGTCACCCCCGCACAGTTTATTAGATATCTAAAAAGCTTTTATAAAGCGAATTTAGATATCAATAAACCACTGCGTCTATGAGTTCTCATCTGAACTTTGTTACATTTTAGGACTTTTGTATCAGCCCCGTAAAGTTCTTATTAAAATTGTTATTATTTCCTTTTAAAAGCTAGATATATTGTTTTTTTTGTGATAAAATTATATCAAATTTATTTTTAAAATATCGAGGAGGAAATAATATGAAAAAAATATTATTGGCGTTATTTAGTTTTATTTTTGTCTTCTCTATAGTTGGATGTACTGCAAAGACTGAAACGAAAAAAGAAGAAAAAGTTATTAAAATGGGATTTGTTCCTCTGAAAAATAGTGAGAAACTTGTTGAAGATCTTAAACCAATCTCTGATTATCTTTCTGAAAGATTAGGAGTAAAAGTAGAAGCTTTCACAGCTAGTAACTATATTGGTGTAGTTGAAGGTTTAGGTAGTGGAAGTGTTGATTTTGGTATCATTCCTCCATTTTCATCACTACTAGCTCAAAAACAAAGTAGTGCAAAACCTATACTAACATCAAAAGGTAAAACAGGAAAACCTGGATACACTGCTGAATTATATGTAAGAAAAGATTCTGGTATTAAATCACTTCAAGATGTTAAAGGTAAAAAAGTAGCATTTGTAGATCCTTCATCTTCATCAGGATATATTTATCCAGGTGCTATGTTAGTTGAAGCAGGTCTTAACTTAGATAAAGATATTAGTTATCAATTTAGTGGTGGACATGATAAGAGTTTACAACTACTTCTTAACAAAGATGTTGATGTAATTGCGACATTTGATGGAGTGGAAGAAAGATATGCTAAAGACTTCCCACAAGCAAAAACTGATATTCAAAAATTAGCAACTAGTGATATGATTCCTGGTGTTATGGTTACAACTTCTAGCAAAATGGATAAAGAGTTACAAGAAAAACTAGAAAAAGCTCTTCGTGACATAGAGAAAGATCCAAAAATGAAAGAATTATTCACAAAGATGTTTAGTATCACTGGATTTACTGATGTGGATCAAGATGCATATAAAAAAGTAGAAGCAACTGCAAAAGTTATGAATGTTGATTTAGATAAAGTAAAATAGAAATATGAACTTGGTGCATAATGTGCCAAGTTTTTTTTTGTCTGTAATTTTAGAAATTATTTTAATTATATAAAACACTTGAGATTTTTTACGTTTAATTTTATAATTAAATAATCAATCAGGAGTGTGAATGTAATGTACGCATATATTAAAGGAAAAATTTCGGAAGTAAATCCGGCAAATATCGTTGTAGATAATAATGGAATAGGTTATGAGATAGTTGTTGCTAATCCGTATGAATATCAATTAAATGAAGAAAAAATAGTTTTTATAAGTCAACAAGTAAGAGAAGATTCTAATATTCTTTATGGATTTTCTAATAAAGATCAGAAAAAAGTATTTTTACTATTATTAAAGGTAAAAGGTGTAGGCCCTAAGAGTGCTTTAGCTATATTAGCTGGAGGAACTAGTGAAGAAATTATTGGAGCTATCGAGAATCAAGATGTAACATATTTAACGAAGTTTCCGGGAATTGGGAAAAAATCTGCTCAACAAATTATTCTTGATTTACAAGGTAAAGTTGATTTCAGTATGACTAATATTAGTAGTGCTCCAACTGCTGTAAATAATTATCTAAGTGATGCAATGTTAGCATTGGAAGCTCTAGGATATAGTAAAAAAGAACTTGCAAAAATTGAGAAAAAATTATCAGCATTCGACTTCGCTGGTGTTGATGAATATGTAAAACAGGGATTAAAATTATTAATGAATGCATAATTGATGAAAGGAGGAAATTATGGAAGATAGAATGGTATCTGCAAGCCAAAATTTTGGTGAAGAGCGTGAGGAACAGTCTTTAAGACCGAAGTTTCTTAGCCAGTATATAGGACAAGAACAGATAAAAAGTAATTTGAAAATATTTATAGAAGCTGCAAAACTTCGTGGTGAAGTTCTAGATCATTGCTTATTATATGGACCTCCTGGATTAGGTAAGACTACACTTGCGACAATTATTGCTAATGAGATGGAAGTGGGGATTAAATATACTTCAGGACCTGCAATAGAGAAATCTGGAGATTTAGCTGCTATATTGACTAGTCTTGAACCAGGTGATGTTCTTTTTATCGATGAAATTCACAGAATAAGTAGATCTATTGAAGAAATATTATATTCTGCGATGGAAGATTTTTATCTTGATATTGTAATAGGAAAAGGTGAAGAATCACGCAGTATTAGAATTGAACTACCACCATTTACATTGGTTGGTGCAACGACAAGAGCAGGAGCTTTAACTGCGCCCCTTCGAGATAGATTCGGTGTGCATTGTCGTCTGGAATTTTATACTATTTCTGAACTGCAAAATATTATAGAAAGAACATCTGATATTTTTGAATGTGATATAGATGAAGAGAGTTCATATGAAATAGCCATGAGATCTCGTGGAACACCTCGAATAGCGAATAGGCTTCTTAAACGCGTAAGAGACTTTGCTCAAGTGAAAAATGATGGTGTTATAGCTAAGGACTTAGCTGTTGAATCGTTGGATTTACTACAAGTAGATGCGAAAGGTCTTGATAATATTGACTATAAAATACTTGAATGTTTGATTAAGCGTTATGATGGTCGTGCTGTTGGACTTGAAACAATTGCTGTGACTATTGGTGAAGAAAGTATTACTATAGAAGATGTTTATGAGCCGTATCTTGTAAAAGAAGGATTTATAGAACGTACACCTAGAGGACGTCGTGCCACACCTAAAGCATATCAACATTTAGGAATAGCGTATAAAGTTGAATAATTAATAAATAATGGGTTTCGGTAAATTGGGAGTGACTCAAAAATCGTGATTTACGAGAAACAAGATTTTGTTGAGTCCCCCCCTGCAAAGTTTATTAGATATCTAAAAAGCTTTTATAAAGCAAATTTAGATATCAATAAACCACTGCGTCTAGGAGTTATCATATACACTTTTTTAAAATTTAGGACTTTTGTGTCAAAACCTTTACGGAACTTATTTTTATAAGATTTTAAAGGTGCTATTGATAATATTTTTTAATTAGAAATGATATTAATTGTAAAATAAATTAAAGTATATTAAACTTATGTAGTAAAATATAAGAAATTTAAGAAGGATTAAATTTGTATGATTGATAGTAAACAATTTATAAATACTAGACATAAAAATCAAAAGATTAATTATGATAATGTACTAAAAGAACTTATAAAAGAATGGGAGAAGACTAATTTTCGTCCGAAAATTCTTATTCACTCTTGTTGTGCTCCTTGTAGTACATATGTATTAGAATATTTATCTGAGATTAGTGATATTACAATATTTTTCTCGAACTCTAATATTCATCCAAAAGAAGAATATATCAAACGTATGTTAGTACAAAAAGATTTTGTCGAAGAGTTCAATAAAAGAAATGACAAAAAGATTAAATTTTTAGCTGATGAGTATGCACCTAGTAAATTTATCAGTGCTGTAAAAGGACATGAAGAGGATAGAGAAGGAGGAGATAGATGTCATATTTGCTATGAAATGCGTTTAGACTCTTCTGCTCAAAAAGCTGAAGAATTAGGTTATGATTATTTTGCTTCTGCTTTAACACTTAGTCCTAAAAAGAATGCCACTGTAATAAATGAGGCGGGTTATGTACTTCAAGAACAGGTTTCAATATATTATCTGCCTTCAGATTTTAAAAAGAATAATGGTTACAGAAGATCTGTAGAAATGTGTAATGATTATAATATATATCGACAATGTTACTGTGGATGTGTATTTGCTGCTAAAGATCAAGGGATAGATTTTAAGACGGTTAATCAAAATGCTCGTGATTTTAATAGAAACCATGAAGATTATGAGAGGTTTAAATCTATTATTAAACTAGGTGGAGAACTAGTTTAATATTATATTTAGGTTAACAATATAACAATAAAAAATATAATAATTTTAAATTTTAATAAAAAGATTAATAATAAAAAAGTATCGTTACTATATTTGGGAATGATACTTTTTTGCTTTAATAATACTTTCTTTGTAATTAATGTTGAAAAAACAGTTTTCATTATTTTTTCAATAAGGGAGTAGTAAAATGTTGTTACTAATCAAGAAATGGTTTTCTTTGTTGATAAATAAGGTAGAATGCAAATGTGAAATTAGTATAAAATACTTGTAAATATTGCTTTCATGTGTTATTATTTGAATGTAAATATTTTTTTAAATAAAAGGAGACATGACTATGTTACAAAAAGAATTTAAAGTTATTGATGAAACAGGAATCCACGCTAGACCAGCTACTTTATTAGTACAAGCTGCATCAAAATTCCAATCAAACATTGAATTAGAATTCAACGGACGTAAAGTTAACTTAAAATCAATTATGGGTGTTATGAGTCTTGGAGTTGGAAAAGACGCTGATATCGTAATTTACGCTGACGGAGCTGACGAAGCAGAAGCATTAGCAGCACTTGAAGAAACAATGAAGAAAGAAGGATTAGCATAAAATGTTACAACTAAAAGGTATTGCAGCCTCTCAAGGGATATCTTTTGCTAAAGCATACATTTTAGTTGAGCCAAACCTTACAGTTAGTGAGGTTAAAGTTCAAGATGTAGTTGCTGAGGTTAAACGTTTTGAAGATGCGATTGAAATTTCTAAAAAAGAATTAACAATTATTAAAGATAAAGCTCATGAAAATTTAGGAGCTGATAAAGCAGCAATTTTCGAAGCTCATTTATTAATTTTAGAAGACCCAGAATTTATGGGAACTGTTAAAACTGACATTCAATCAAAAGAAATTAACGCTGAATATGCACTAAAAGAAACTTCAGATATGTTTGTTTCAATGTTTGAATCTATGGATAATGACTACATGAAAGAACGTGCAGCTGATATCCGTGACGTATCTAAACGTATTTTAGCTCACTTACTAGACGTAGATTTACCAAATCCAAGTTTAATCGATGAAGAAGTTATTGTTATCGCAGAGGACTTAACTCCATCTGATACAGCTCAACTTAACAAACAATTTGTTAAAGGTTTTGCTACAAATATTGGTGGGCGTACATCTCACTCAGCTATTATGGCTAGATCATTAGAAATTCCTGCAGTAGTAGGAACTAGTACAATCACTGATGAAGTTAAGAATGGAGATGTGCTTATTCTTGACGGATTAAATGGTGTTGTATATGTAAATCCAGATGAAGCTACTACAGCTGAATTAAAAGAAAAACATGCTAAATTTGAAGAACAAAAAGCTGAATGGGCTAAATTAAAAACAGAAAAATCTGTAACTAAAGATGGTCATGAAGTGATTTTAGCAGCTAATATTGGGACACCTGCTGATTTAGAAGGTGTTAACAACAATGGTGGAGAAGCTGTAGGATTATATCGCACAGAATTCTTATACATGGGACGTGATCAATTACCAACTGAAGATGAACAATTCGAAGCTTATAAAGCAGTATTAGAAGGAATGGGTGACAGACCTGTTGTAGTTCGTACTTTAGACATCGGTGGAGATAAAGAATTACCATACCTAGATTTACCAAAAGAAATGAATCCATTCTTAGGGTTTAGAGCAATTCGTCTTTGCCTAGAAGAAAAAGAGTTATTCAGAACTCAACTTAGAGCATTATTACGTGCATCTGTTTACGGTAAACTTTGTGTAATGTTCCCAATGATCGCTACAGTTCAAGAATTCAGAGATGCTAAAGCTTTATTCTTAGAAGAAAAAGAAAAATTAGTAGCTGAAGGTGTTGCAGTAAGTAACGATATCGAATTAGGTATCATGGTTGAGATTCCATCAACTGCTGTTATTGCTGATATCTTCGCTAAAGAAGTTGACTTCTTCTCAATTGGTACTAACGACTTAGTTCAATATACTATGGCTGCAGACCGTATGAGTGAAAAAGTTTCATACTTATACCAACCATATAACCCAGCAATTTTACGTCTTGTGAAAAATGTTATTGAAGCATCTCATAAAGAAGGTAAATGGACTGGAATGTGTGGAGAAATGGCAGGAGACAGCTTAGCTATTCCATTATTATTAGGTATGGGATTAGATGAGTTCTCTATGTCAGCTACTTCAATTCTTCAAGCACGTAGCCAAATCAAAAACTTATCATTAGAAAAAATGAAAGAGTTAGTTGATAAAGCTATTATGTGTTCAACAACTGAAGAAGTATTAGCATTAGTTGCAGAATATACTAAATAATTATTAAAAGACTTTCGATGGAAATCGAAAGTCTTTTTTACACTAAGCAAAGTTTATCTATATAATATAATTATAAATTTGAAGAGTTATTTATACAAAAACTAGGAGGAATTTGTTATTAGAACAACCTTATTGGTTGACATTCAGGAGTATTTGTATTATCATTTTAAGTATAAATTTTTCAAAAAACGATGATTAAGACGGTATATTGGATGTTTTTAACAGGGAGCAACTCCGTGACTGAAAGAGTTGTATGAACTGAGAGTATATTTTCAGCTTATGAGTAATTGTATAAGTAGACTATGAGTACAATCGGGTGGTACCCGTTATCAACTTTTATTAAGGAAGCAAATTGCTTTAAAATGCGGGTGGTACCACGATATATTCGTCCCTTGAGACTAAGTCTTGAGGGGCTTTTTATTTTGGATAAATAATAGAACTTATAGCAATGTCTTTATATTAAATTTTTAAGGAGGAACTTATGACTTTAGAGAATATAAGAAAAGAATATTTAGAATTAGTTAAAACAATTAAAGATGAAAAAGAACTTTATGACCTAAGAGTTAAATTTTTAGGGAAAAAAGGTGCACTAACAGAAGTTATGAAAGGTGCACGTGATTTATCGCCAGAAGAGAGACCTACTTTTGGAAAACTTGTTAACGAGGTTAAAACTTTCATTAATGATAGTTTAGAAGAGAGAAAAGCTGAATTAGCTAAGGCAGCATTAGAGTTAAAATTATCTAGTGAGGATATTGATGTTACTCTACCTAGTAAAAAAGTTGAATTAGGTGGAATTAATCCATTAAATAAAATTATTGAAGAGATTGAAGAAATCTTTATTTCTATGGGATATTCAGTTGCTGAAGGACCTGAGGTAGAAACTGATAAGTTTAACTTTGAGATGTTAAACTTACCTAAAGATCACCCAGCTCGTGATATGCAAGATTCATTCTATATTACAAATGAATTATTAATGAGAACACAAACATCACCTGTTCAAGCACGTGAAATGTTAAAAGCTAATGGAGAAGATCCTATCAAGATTATTTGCCCTGGTAAAGTATTTCGTCGTGATAATGACGATGCTACTCACTCACACCAATTTACTCAAATTGAGGGGTTAGTAGTAGATAAAAATATCACATTTAGTGATTTAAAAGGTACTTTAGAGCACTTTATTAAAGCTGTCTTCGGAGAAAATAAAAAAATCCGTCTGCGCCCAAGCTTCTTCCCATTCACTGAACCTTCAGTAGAGGTTGATGTATCTTGGGGTAATGAAGATGATGAAGAAAACATTAAATGGCTTGAAATTTTAGGAGCTGGTATGGTTCACCCTAACGTTCTTAAAATGGCTGGTTTTGATCCAGAAGTATACTCTGGATTCGCGTTTGGTATGGGACCAGAACGTGTTGCAATGCTAAAATATGGAATTAGCGATATTAGAAGTTTCTACACAAATGATGTAAGATTCTTAGAACAATTCAATAGTGATAGAAACGATTAATAGGAGGTAGTAATGTTAGTAAGTTATAATTGGTTAAAACAATATACGAATGTTGAAGATAATGCAAATGCATTAGCTGAAAAAATCACACGTGGTGGTATTGAAGTTGAAGGTGTTGAATATTTAGCAGAAGAGATTTCTAACGTTGTAGTTGGATATGTAGTATCTAAAGAAAAACACCCTGACGCTGAAAAATTAAATGTATGTCAAGTAAACGTTGGTGAAGAAGAAAATCTACAAATTGTTTGTGGTGCACCAAATGTTGATGCTGGACAATATGTAATTGTTGCTAAAGTAGGAGCGAAATTACCAGAAATTAAAATTAAAAAAGCTAAACTTCGTGGTGTAGAATCACAAGGTATGATTTGTTCATTAGCTGAATTAGGATTAAGTAAGAGTGTAGTGCCTAAAAATTATCAAGAAGGTATCTACGTATTTGAGACTGAGCAAGAGTTAGGTTCTGATGTTGTTGAAGTACTTGGTTTAAATGATTATATCTTAGATTTATCAATTACACCTAACAGAGCGGATGTATTAAGTATGCGTGGTCTTACTTATGAATTAGGAGCTTTATACAATAAAAAAGTTAATTTTAATGATGTAGAAAAAGAAGAAAGTTACGAAGTGACTTCATTGCAAGTTGACATCGAAAGTGATTCTTGTAGAAACTATGTAGGTCAAGTTGTGAAAAATGTTGAAGTTAAATCTTCGCCACTATGGTTACAAACAAGACTTATGAATTCTGGTATTCGTCCAATTAACAACATCGTAGATATTACAAACTATGTACTTCTAGAATTTGGTCAACCAATGCATGCATTCGACAAAGATCTAGTTGGAGATAAAATCGTAGTTCGTGATGCTAAAGAAGGTGAAGTTCTAGAAACTCTTGATGGAGAAGAGAGAAAATTACAAACAACTGACTTAGTAATTACTGATGGAACGCGCGCTATTGCTCTTGGAGGAGTAATGGGTGGTAAAAACACAGAGGTAAGTGAAGAAACTAAAAATATTATTTTAGAATCTGCATATTTTAATCCGACAACAGTTCGTCGTACTTCAGCTGCTCATGGGTTAAGAAGTGATTCTTCTGCAAGATTTGAAAAAGGTATTGATCCTAATATGCAAAAAGCAGCTCTTGCTCGTGCAGTAGAATTAATTTTAGAATTATGTCCAAATGCCGTAGTTGAAAGTTCTGTTGGAATAGTTAAAAAAGAAGAAGAAAAAGTTGTAGAAATTACTACTTCATATATCAACAACTACCTTGGAATAACATTATCTACTGAAGAAATCGTAGCTATTTTAGAAGGATTAAGTTTTATGGTAGAAGTAACAGGAGAAAGCCTAGTAGTTAAAGTACCTACTAGAAGACCTGATATTTCAATTAAACAAGACTTAGTTGAAGAAGTTATTAGAATTTATGGATACGATAACCTAGCCTCAACATTACCAAAATTCTCTAAAACTACTAAAGGTGGTTTAACTTATTCACAAAGAATGGTACGTGATCTGCGCGCAGTATACGCTAGCTTAGGATTTAACGATACTATTAACTATTCATTAGTATCTGAAGAAGAAGCCACGGGGTATACTTTAGAAGATCATCATAAAGTAAGATTATTAATGCCTATGACTGAAACTCACTCGACTTTACGACAAAGTTTAGTGCCAGGATTATTAAACACTGTTCAATACAACGTAGCTAGAAAACAAAAAGATCTAAAACTTCTTGAAATTGGACGTGTATTCTTCGGTAGTGGAGATGATAATATCCAACCTAAAGAAACACTATACTTAAGTGCTGCGCTAACTGGAGAGGAAAGAGCAACTAAATGGCTTAAAGAGAGTAGCTCTTTAGACTTCTTCGCTGCTAAAGGATACTTAGAAGTTGTTTTTGATCGTTTAGGATTAGATGAAAAAGTTACATATAAAAAATCTAAACTTGAAGGTATGCACCCAGGACGTTTTGCTGAGGTATATTTAGGTGAAAAACGTATTGGATTTATTGGAGAAGTTCACCCACAAGTTGCAGATAAACTTGGATTAAATACTACATATGTATTTGAAATTAATTTAGATGAAGTTATTTCAGAAAGTAAAGTTAAACTTAAGTATGAAGAGGTAACTAAATATCCTGAAATTACAAGAGATATCGCTATGTTAGTTGATGTTAAAGATGAATATCAAAATATCTATAATGTAATTGAATCAGTAAATAGTAAATTAATTACTAAAGTAGAATTATTCGACTTATATGTTGGTGCTGAGTTATTAGTTGGTAAAAAATCACTAGCTTTAACTATTACATATAGTGATAAACAAAAAACTTTAACAGATGAAGAAGTAACAGCGGTACATGAGAAAGTACTTTCTGCACTTACAGAGTACGGAGCTATTATTAGGTAGGCAGTCTATGATTACACAAACAATATTATTTTGCGTTTTGGCATATGTAATTGGTTCTATACCTTTTGCATTAATAGTAGGGAAAGTATTTTATAATACTGATATTAGAACACTTGGAAGTGGAAATTTAGGTACAACAAATACATTCAGATGTCTTGGGAAAAAGGCTGGAGTTATAGTATTTATATGCGATGTATCTAAAGGGATAATTGCTACTTTTCTTCCAACATTAATGTTAGGAAGAGTGGACTTTTTATCAATATTCGGAGCTTTTGCGATGATAGGGCATGTATTTCCTATCTTTGCAAACTTCAAAGGAGGAAAAGCTGTAGCAACGGGATCAGGAGTTTTTATCTTCTTATATCCAATGTTGAGTTTATTATTATTGATAATATTCTTTGCAAATTTATTCTTAACAGGATATGTTTCTTTGGGAAGTATTTTAATGAGTATAACTGCTATTGGATACCTAAGTATTTTTGAAACAGGAATAGATAAGTGGATAATGATAATTATGTGTGTATTTGTTATTTATGTACACAAAAAGAATATATCAAGATTAATAAATGGGACAGAAAATCAATCGAAATTAAAAATTGGGAAGGGAAAAAAGAATGACAAAAATCATTAGTGGAACACAACTTGCGAAAGAGTTGAGAGAAGAAATTAAAAACGAAGCAGCTGCTTTAAGAGAAAAAGGTGTTGAGCCTACACTTGCAGTTGTTTTAGTAGGAGATAATAAAGCATCAAGAAGTTATGTTAATTCTAAACATAAAGCGTGTATAGAAAATAATATAAATTCTATAAAAATTGAGTTACCAGAAGAAATCTCTACTGATGATTTATTAAATGAAATCGAAAAATTAAATAGTGATGATAAGGTTCACGGAATTTTAGTACAATTACCATTGCCAAAACACATAGATGCAGAAAAAGTTCTGAATGCTGTAACTCCATCAAAAGATGTAGATGGATTTCATCCTATCAATGTAGGAAAGTTGGTGATTGGAGAAGCTAAACTAATTCCGTGTACGCCATTAGGGATTTTAGAAATGATTAAATCAACTGGTGAGGAAATTTCTGGGAAACTTGCACTAGTAATTGGAAGAAGTAATATTGTGGGTAAACCTATTTCAACTTTATTACTTCAAAATAATGCAACTGTAATTACTGCTCATTCTAGAACTAAAGATTTAGAAGCATTAATAGAACAAGCTGATATTATCGTAAGCTGTGTGGGAGTTGCACATTTCCTAAGCGGAAAAGAAAAAGTAAAACCAACTTGTACGATTATTGATGTAGGTAATAACTACAAAGATGGTAAGTTAGTTGGAGATGTAAATCTAGATGAGTTTATGGAAAAAGTTTCTTATATTTCTCCTGTTCCTGGAGGAGTAGGACCTTTAACAATCACGATGTTAATGAGAAACACATTAACCGCTACTTATGATTTACTAGAAAAATAATTTCAAGAAAATCTAGATATTATTTGAGACTTTATTTAATTGAAATGTTTTTGATTTAATGATACAATAATATATTGTACAAGAATGCAATATATTTAAAGATATAGACTTATAAATTATACTATGTTATAATTTATAAAATGTAGAGAGTAAAGAAATTTATGTGGAGGATTGTTAATAAATGATTAGATTCTTGAAAAAAGTTGCCACAGAAATGCGTAAGGTAAGTTGGCCAACTTTTAGTGAACTTGTTAGAAAAACACTAATTGTTATTGTTGTAGTTGGAATATTAATGTTATTTAGCTACGTAGTAGATTTAGGAATAACTGCTGGAATTAGACACTTCAGTAGATAAGAGAGGTTATTATGAGCGATACAGTAAGTAAAGAGTGGTATGTAATACACACGTATTCTGGATATGAAAACAAAGTAAAAGATAATATTGAGAAAAGAGTTGAGTCTCTTGGAATGGAAGATAAGATTTTTAGAATCGTTGTTCCAGAAGAAAAAGAGACAATCTTAACTCCAACAGGAAAGAAAAAAGAAGTTAATAGAAAAACATTCCCTGGATATGTACTTGTTGAGTTGGTAATGACTGATGATTCATGGTTTGTTGTAAGAAATACACCTGGTGTAACAGGGTTTGTTGGATCTCACGGTGGAGGTTCTAAACCTAGTCCATTATTACCAGAAGAAATTAACTTTATTTTACAACAAATGGGTCTATCAAATGTTGTAGATATTGACATTGAAGTTGGGGATTACGTTCGCATTATCTCTGGTCCATTCGTTGATATGGAAGGTAAAGTTGTAAACCTTGATTTACATAACTATAAAGCAGATGTTATGATCGAACTTATGGGTAGAGAAACTAAAGTGGAGCTTGAACTTTATAATATCGAAAAATTCTAAGAAAGGAAAAGCTATCTTTATGATAGTCGGATAGAATGTGGAAAAGATTGCAATAATTATGGATTCAACTGCATATTT
>NZ_CAUQNQ010000007.1:0-41093 GCF_963519265.1 uncultured Gemella sp.
CAATAGTTACACCTGGATTGTTCTCAAGAGTCCATGTTCCATCATTTCCTTTATTACCTACTACTGTTACTTTTGATCCATCTTCGTCTTTATAAGTAACCGTAATTTTATCTACTTTGGCTGGATCTTTTGGTTTTGCTGTTACATCACCAGTATTTGGTGCCGTTACAATTGGTGTTTCAGGTTTCGGTGCTTTTGCAGTTGCTTTTGCAGGAGTTGATTCATCACTGTTTCCATTTGTTGTTACTGCTGTTACTTCTGTATTATCTTTTACTTTATCAGCTGGGATTGTGATTTCTCCTGTATTTGCATCGATTTGAACTTCTGGATTACCCGTAACAGTCCACGTTCCATTTCCGCCTTTAATTCCTTCAGCCGTCTTTTTCGAACCATCTTCTCCTGTATAGCTAACTTTGATTTTATCTACTTTCGTTGAATCTTGTGGTTTGGCTGTTACAGATCCATCTTCTTTTGCTGTTGCCAATGGTGCTTCTGGTGTTTTTTCTTTATCCTCTATAACATGAATAGGTGCATCTACAATAAATGTTCCACGTTCTGGAATAATCACTTCCACTTTACCATACACAGGTGCACCTGGCGCTGTCGCTTTTGATACATCCGGGTCTTTAAACCAACGATAAGTTGTACCCTTTGGCAACTCATCCGGATTTGCAATACTATTAAAAGCATCTGGAATAACGCCTACTTTAGTCGTTTGTGGCTTAGATCTTGGTTTTAAGTCGTATTTGTCTGCTTCTTCTGGTTTTAATGGTAATACACCAATAATGGCATTTTCGCCAGTTCTATAACGTCTATATCCACCATCTGTATACCCTCCATAAGCAAGGAATGGGTCATTGGCTAGGCGTTTTTTCATTTCAGCAAGCATCGGATTATTGGTATTTTTATCTCCCCAATCCGACATAATACTATTGTTTAAATCATCACCTTCAAGAATTTTAGTTTTAAAAGTGATAATTGAACGTTGCCCAGCAACTACGTTCATTTTGTCTTCTATGACACCTCGAACAAGATTATACTCAAGTCGATTTTTATAAATCCCTAACATATCATTAACACGTGGAGCGGCATCTGGATTACGATCAGTACCATCACTAGAGTTACGATAAATATTCCATCTCCAAGTATTAGACGGATTTATATAATCCATCCAAGCATCAACATTTTCTCCGTATGTTGCTCCTGAACGACGTTCACCATCTTTAACATAAGCGCGGTAAGCTGAGTTTTCATACTCCCATGCTGATGCGCTATCATACTTCTTGTGGAAAGTCTGTTTTCCATCTTGGTATTTTGTATAAGTAAATTCATAAGGATCTCCAACTGTACGAGGAATCGCAAGTGAAATTTTTTTAGAAACACCAGCCAGTCCATTTGGTCTTGGACCTGAATCTAAGATCCAGTAGTAATATTTATTCCCATCGTTTTCGATACGTTCTTCACGGTAAACACGGATATTATCATAGGCTTTATCAGCCGTTCCCTTACTTACGAAAGCATATTGCTTCGTATCTGGTGAGAATACATCACGTTCTGAATAGTTAATCATAGGATTTTTAATCCAACCAACACCGAAATCTGTTACTTTTGTTGCACGAACCGTACTTGTTCCACGACCAACTACTTGACCATTCTTTTTGATAACAGTCGTAACAACTGCATCTTTTACCATCAAGTTCGTATCAACATTAATCGTGAAGTATCCATTTGTTTGTGATTTAGTTTTAAAAGTTTTTCCACCAACAGTTACCTCAACATCAGCTTCTGCCGCTGTATATCCGTCAACTTGAGCAATTCCTGCTAAACTATCATTAAAAGCTACTGTATCTGCCGGACTTACTTTAGTGGTATAAACACTCTTTCCATTAACTACTAACTCAACATTATCTCCAACTTCGATACCTTTAGCATTTAATTTGAAGGTTCCTGTATCGTCAAGTTTAGAAGTAAGCACAGTTGTACCATTTCTCTTAATCTCAATTGTTGAAGATGGTGTTGCATATCCTGTAATAAATCCAGAGTTCGCTACAACAATTCCAAGATTTCCACGGCTAGTTGCTGTATCAATTGGTGCAGATCTTAGATTAGAACCCACTTCTATATTATCGCCATTACGCGAATCACGAGATCCAGTATTAGCAATCGTATTTTTTCCTTCTTTTACTACTTTTTCAGGAGTATTAGCCTTCGGCATTGAAGATAATACAAACAGCTTATCGCTAAGTTTCTTAGCTACCGCATCAACTTCAGCTTGTGTCAACTCATTATTTAATGCATTTTTAGCATTTTCTAAATCTATTTTAATAGCCGCTAAAGTAGACGCAGGCGCTTTATCTTTATTAATTTTTTCTAAAAGTTCTTCTACTCTTTCAATATTAGTTTGTAATTTTGTTTTGTCTAATACTACTTGTTTTTCTACTGTTTTTCCAATATTAGCATTATTGTTTACAGCGGGAGTATTTCCAGTGGCTAACTCCTCTTTTTTAGCAGGTTTCGCTTCCTCTTTACCAGGCGAAACTGCTACTTCAGTATTTTTCTCTACAACTTCTCCTGCATTAGCTACCCCAGCAGCTCCAAAGAAGATACTAGCACCAATTACAACCGAAGCCGCCCCTACTTTAAACTTTTTAATAGAGTAACTTTCAACTTTTACTCCACTTCTTGTGTCCCTTAAATATTTATTATTTTTTCCTATCACTTTTGTTTCTCCTTCCTTACATTTCTTAAATAAAACCAATCCGAGATTATAGGTATTTATAATAACTTATGCAAACTATTATATTCCAATTCTTTATTATACTTTCTGAACTTAAAATATACTTTAAATTATGTATATTTAAAACGAAAAAATAATAAAAAATTAATACTTTTTATAAAAAAACAATATCTTTTACTCGAGATATATATTAAAATGTAAACGTATTTATCACTCTTTAAAAACTGATAAAATAATAAGTTTTTTAATTTTAACTGCAAACTCTACTCTTTAAATAATAAATCAAAGTATTAAATCATAATTCTAAATTTATAAAAATAGGGAGTGACTCAAAAATCGCAATTCCATAGAAATCGATTTCATCAAGTCACTTCCACAAAATTTATTAGATAGCTAAAAAGCTTTTATAAAGCTAATTTAGATGTCAACAAACCACTGCACCTATGAGTTCTCGTATAATTTTTTTAAAAAGTTTAGGACTTTTGGGTCAGCCTCATTATTTATAATTTTTTAGATTTTCACAATTTAATAAATATAATTTACTATATAACGATAGTTTTCTTTTAAAATATTATTAAATTATAGAGAAAATATAACTAACTTTACATTTTACGATTTTTATGTAGTGCGTATTTCAAAAAACTTTTTATCATTATTTTTTCTCTACAGTCTTCTTCACCTTATTATAACGACGAATAGTGTAAATTGAATCCAAAATATTTGGTAACAATACAAGCACAATAATAACTGAATATATCACTTCATTTAGTGTCTCTCCAAAAAAACTTATCAACAACCCTTTGTTCACTAAAGAGATAACAAGATATATACAGCATACTATTGCTACTCCTAAACTTATTATCAATACTATTTTTGAATTACTATTCCTCATTCTAATACTATCTATTTCCTCATCTGATAACTTTTTTAAAAGTAATTTCTCTCTTTTTATCATTTTTCTCGATATCACAAATAATATTAAACATAAACTACAAAAAATTACCCACAATACTTCAAATAAAATTTCTGATATGCCCATAATATTCACCTCCATTTAAAATTATTATGTCACATTAAATGTACAAAAAACTACTCACATATATAATTTGGAATTAAGAAAGTGATTTATAGATTAACCCATTTCATATACTAATCAAGAAGCTTCCAGAAATGAAGAAAGAGAGTGACTCAAAAATCCTGATTCTAACATTAAGTCACCCCCACAAGGTTTATTAGATATCTAAAAAAGCTTTTATAAAGCGAATTTAGATGTCAACAAACCACTACTTCTATGAGTTATAATATACACTTTTTTTAAATTTAGGACTTTTGAATCCTCCAATTGTTTCCAACTTATTTTCATTAATATACACTCAGAAATAAATATACATACACTAATTCCACAAAATACAATTCTTTGAACTCTATGCTTTTTGTATTTTCCCTAACTTCTCCGCTCTTTCTAACGATGAATCAATATTTTCACATATGTTTTCAACACCAATTTTCTCTATAAATCCTGCTTTTTCCATAACATGATACGGTTGTTCATTTACGTGAGATAATATTAGTGTTAGCCCACGTTTTTTACAAGTTTCCAATATTTCTTCTAATACCTCTAATCCTGAAATATCCATAACAGGAACATTACGCATTCGTATAATCAAAACATTTTTTCCTTCACCATGTTCAAAGTTAGTAAATACATTTGCAGCTCCGAAGAATAATGCTCCAAATATTTCATAGACAATTGTATTTTTAGGAACATATTTTAAATCAACTTCCTCTGACAGTTTATCTTCATCAGATGAACCTTTGTATGTCCATTGTCTTACTTCTGCAATATCTGACATACGTTTTAAGAATAGGAACGCGGCTAATACCATACCGAACTCTATCGCAATAACTAAATCGAAGAATAACGTTAATAAGAATGTAATAATTAATACCGCAATATCACTTTTCGGTGCAGTCTTTAAAATACGCACACAAATACGCCAGCCACTCATATTATAACCTACAATTATTAATATCGCAGCCAAGCAACTCATAGGTATATACGATGCATATGGCATTAAAAATAACAGTATTAATAATAGAGTAAATGCATGTACCATTCCAGCTACTGGTGTTCTACCTCCATTTTTCACATTAGCTGCCGTTCTCGCAATGGCACCTGTTGCAGGTATTCCTCCGAAAAGTGCTGACATAAAGTTCCCAACACCTTGGGCTACTAATTCTGCATTAGATTTGTGCTTACTACCTGTCATACCATCAGACACTACAGCTGATAGCAAGGATTCTATTGCAGCTAATATTGCTATCGTAAATGCGGGTAACATCATCTCCCTAACTAGAGAGAACGAAATTGTAGGCATTGTAAAACTAGGAAGCCCTGCTTTAATCGTATATAGATCACCAATAGTTTTTACCGGTAATTTGAAAATAGCTACTAAAAATGTTGTAACTAGTATTGCGATTAAAGAACCCGGTATTTTCTTAGAGACTTTTGGCCAAAATACTTGGATTAATATCGCAAGAATACCTATTGCTAAAGTTATAAAACTTATACTTTTTATATTATGACTATACGCAACTATCTTTCCAACAAACTCAGCAGGAACTGCTCCCATACTTAATCCTAGGAAATCTTTCACCTGACCAACTACTATTCCCATAGCAATCCCTAGAGTAAAACCAATAGTAATTGTTTTAGGAATGAATTTAATCAAGTCACCAAAGTGAAATAATCCCATCAGGATTAACATAACTCCTGCCATCAGTGTTGCAACAGTTAATCCTGCAATTCCGTGTTCTGCTATAATTCCATAAATAATAACGACAAAAGCGGCTGTAGGTCCACCTATCTGAACCCTACTCCCACCTAAAAATGAAATAAAAAAACCTGCTATAATCGCAGTATAAAGACCTTGTTCTGGATTCACCCCAGATGCAATCCCCAAAGCAATCGACAAAGGCAATGCTATAACAGCTACTATCAAACCAGCAATTACATCTTTTAAGCATTGTTCCTTTGTATAACTTTTCATTACACTAAATAACTTCGGCTTAAGATATTTAAATGAATTCATCTTCTCCTCCTACCTCCTGAGAATCTTTAGTATTAATAGTTTAGCATATAATGAAGAAAAACTCTAGTTAAATCAGAAGTACTCTTGAAATATTTTAAAATTTCATAATATATCTTCTTACAACTAGAGTTTAATCTATTATATAATAAATTTATTTGTTATAAATCATAAAAAGGGAGTGACTTAAAAATCCTAGATTTTAAAAAAGTTTACAAAAAACTCATAGACGCAGTGGTTTATTGATATCTAAATTCGCTTTATAAAAGCTAATAAACTGTGCATGGGTGACTCGACAAAATCTTGTTTCTTAAGAAATCACGATTTTTTAATCACTCCCTAAATTTTCCTTTGATATCACTAATGATATTCGCCAAAAGTTCCTCATTAGCAGTATCATACCAAGTTCCATTCATTTTATTTCTGAACCATGTTAACTGACGTTTTGCATAACGGCGTGAATTCTGAGAAATAGCTGCAATAGTATCTTCTTTAGAAACATTACCCTTAAGATACGGAATCATCTCCTTATATCCTATCGCTCCTAGAGCTTGCAGTTCTAAACCATATTCTTCTATAATTTCTCTAACCTCTTGTTCTAAACCTTCTTCAAACATTAGCTCAACGCGCTTATTAATACGATTGTATAGAACTTCCCTGTCTGTATTAAGAACTATTAAAAATGGATTATAACAATCTAGAACAGTATCACCATTGTTGTTTGTTGTTACACTTTTCTTTTCATTCATTACATAATTATATGCATTAATTACACGACGGTGATTTTCTAGGTCAATTGTATTGTATGTATCTGGATAGTTTTCTTTTAGATATTCTCTTGCCATATCTACATCTATATCATAAGTTTTCTCCTCTAAATCAGTAAACTCATATTTATTTAGGACAGCATTCATATAAAAACCTGTTCCACCAATTAATAATGGCATCTTTCCTCGAGCATGTATTTCTTCAATTTTCTTACGCGCTAGTTTTTGAAAATCATAGACAGAACAAGTATCAGTAGGTTCTAATTCATCTATTAAATGATGAACTATCCCATCCATCTCTTCTTTTTTCACCTTCGCAGAACCTATATCAAACTTTTTATAAATTTGAACACTATCTATAGAGATTATTTCACAGTTGAACTCTTTTGCAAGTTCTATACTAAGTGCTGTTTTACCAACTGCAGTTGGGCCTACTATCGCTATTAAAGGTATTTTTTTCATCTTACCTCCTACACTATACGCTTAAACATTTTTTCTAAATCTTTTTTCTCCATTTTTGTAATTATCGGACGTCCATGTGGGCACGTAAATGGATTCTTACATTCATAAAGGTCACTAATAACCTTATTCATCTCTACATCTGTAAGTACTTGATTTGCTTTTATAGACATTTTACAACTTGCCATGGCAATTGCATCATTTCTTAATTCGTTAAAAGTTATATTGTTATTTCTTAGAACCTTCTTGACAATAATTTTTATCATTTGCTCTTCGTCTTCTTCTATCCAACCAGGAAATTCACGAACAACATAAGAATTGTCTCCAAACTCCTCAAAAACAATACCAAGTTCCTCGAATTTTTCTAAATTATTACGAACTTCAGCCGCTTCTTCTACAGAAAAATCAAACATAAGCGGTATTAACATCTGTTTTTTATAATTCTTTCTTTCTATAAATTCACGTTGCAGTTTCTCATAATTATATCTTTCCGCTGCGGCATGCTGATCTATAAGGAATAATTTATTGTCAGCCTCTGATAAGATATATGTTTTAAAGATTTGTGCCAATACTTTTAAATCAGGTAGCGTACGAACTTTTGTATCATCATTTTGAATAATTTTCGCATCTTTAATTTCATTAAAATGACTATCATCTTTTACTACATTAGAGACTACTTCTTCAATATGCTCATCATAACGCGCGTTGTCTTCTTTTTTAGAGAAATTCATGAAGTTCTCTATCTCTTTTTTAGTTGGTTTATCACCATATTTATTTCTATTATCACGAGGATGTGAACTATAGCTTAAATCTGGTAAATCACTCTTAATTTTCTGAGTTTTACTTCTTTGATTAAACGTATTTTCTTTAGTTTGTACTGGTGTTTTTTCTTCAACAGTATTTGTTAACAAATCCCCTCCAAAAAGAAATTCATCTTCATGAATAATATGACTTGCAACTTCTTCTTGATTACCAGAAAAACTACTGTCATCTTTAGTAGTTCCTAGATATTCTTTGGAGATATTTGTAAACCTACTTTCTCTTTCATCACTGCCAAGAAGTTTTTTAGGTTTACCTGAGAAACTATTTTCATCTTCTGTTTTTATACCTAGTTCCTTCGACTCTTCAGAGAAACTATTCTCACCTTGAACATTGTCCACAACTTCTCTCTGCTCTTCTGAAAAATTAATCTTATCTTCTACATCTCCAAATTTACTATCTAGTTCATCTAAGAAATTAATTTTTTCGATTTTCGCTTTTTCTTTTTTCGTAAGAACATTATTCATTCCTTGTGGAATATATGTATAATTACTTAGTCTTTCTGCGATAACTTCTTTTATTAGACGTATTAACTCCGCTTCTTTCGATAATCTAACTTCTTGCTTAGTTGGGTGCACATTAACATCTAATAAAATTGGGTCCATTTCGATATTAATTACACATAATGGATACCTATTAATCATTAATAGCGTTCCGTAAGCATCGATTATAGCATTTTGAATTCCATAGTTTTTAATATAACGACCATTGATAAAAATATTTATATAGTTCTTACTAGCTCTTGTCTCTTCTGGTACAGAGATATAACCAAATACTTTGTAATCATCGTTGCTACCACTAAATTCTATCATATTTCTAGCGACACCCATATTATAGATTTTAGATAAAATCTTATGAACATCACCATCACCATATGTTTTAAAGGTAATCTTACCATCGACATGAAGTTCGAAAGCTACATTAGGATAAGACAGGGCAAACTTATGAATAATATTGGTAATATTAGCTTGTTCTGTATGTGGATTACGCAGATATTTTAACCTCGCCGGTGTATTATAAAATAAATTTTCTACACTTAAATCAGTCCCTTTGATAGGTGCGTAATATTCCTCAGAAACTACTTTTCCACCTTCAAGAACTAGCATCTTCCCTTGCGCTTCTCCCGCACAACTTTTTATCGTTACTTTACTCACAGATGAAATACTCGCTAATGCCTCACCTCTAAAACCTAAAGTCTCTATGTGAAATAAATCATAGTCAGCACTTATTTTACTAGTCGCATGGCGTAAAAATGCACGTACCAAATCATCATTAGTAATACCACTACCATTATCAATAATTCTAATTTGTTGAATCCCAAATTCTTTAATTATAACTTTAATATTAGTACTCCCAGCATCGATAGAGTTCTCCACAAGCTCTTTAACAACAGAAGAAGGTCTTTCGACTACTTCTCCTGCCGCTATTTTATTTGATAATTCTGCAGATAATATATTTATTTTTCCCATTTAATTTATTTCACATCCTCACTTATTTTTCTCTGTAGTTCATAAAGAAGATTAAATGCTTGCAGTGGTGTTGTTTCTAAGAAGTTTACACTCTCTAATTGCTTTTTGATTTCATCAAATTTCTCATTATCACCATCAAAATTCAATTGTAATTTTGCATAATTTTTTCCTGATTTTTCTTCAGCTTTTAATTGTTTTCTAATAGTTTGCTCTAACTCTTCTTTAAGTTCTTTTTCTAGTTCAGAACGAAGTTGTGCTTTTAAAGATTCCTCATCTATTTTTACAACTTCTTCTCTAACTACTTTACTACTATATTCTTTTTCTAGTTCTTGACGTATTTTTTCTCTTAGTTTTTCTTCAGATTCTTGTGATGAAGCATCACTTAATACTTTATTGTATCTAGCATTATCAACAAGGTCCTCGCTACCTTTATTACCACTTTCTAATTCTCTTAGTATTTTATTAGCACCTACAATAACATCTTCTGGTAGATGGGCAAGCTGAGCTACATGAATACCATAACTCTTCTCGATAGGTCCTTCATTAATTTTATATAAGAAAATTAGTTTTCCATGATCTTCTTTAGCAGAAACATGGATATTTTTTATTCCCTGGGTAATATTTTCTAACTTTGTAAGCTCATGATAGTGAGTTGAGAATAATGTTTTACATTTAATAGTATTATTAATATATTCTAATATTGATTGAGCTAAGGCAATACCGTCATAAGTCGATGTTCCACGACCAATTTCATCAAAAATTAATAATGAATTTGCTGTAGATTCGACTAAAGCATTCTTCGCCTCAATCATCTCAACCATAAACGTTGATTTACCACCAGCTAGGTCATCACTCGCACCAATTCTCGTAAATATTTTATCAAAAATTGGTAAATTCGCAGAAGTCGCTGGAACAAATGATCCTATTTGGGCAAGAATCACTATAAGAGCAAGTTGTCTCATATAAGTAGATTTACCAGACATATTAGGCCCTGTAATAAGCAAGATATTATTATCTTTATCTACTTTGCAATCATTACTAATATAGCTATCAGCACTCACATTTCTCTCAACAATCGGATGACGACCATCAACAATATCAATAATATTATCGTCATTGAATTCAGGTTTCACATAACCATATTCTTCCGCTACATCAGATAATGAAACGAACACATCAATATCACTTAAAGTATTTGCTACTCTCTGTAATCTTACTATATAATTATGAATCTTCGTCTTAACTTCTTGGAACAATTGTAATTCTAATTCTTCAATTTTCGTCTTAGAATTCACGATATGTTCTTCAACTTTTTTCAGCTCTTCAGATACGAATCTCTCACAATTAGATAGTGTTTGTTTCCTATGATAACCTAGTTCTGTTGGATTTATAGTCTTAAGCCCTACTTTAGATACTTCGATAAAGTAACCGAAAATCTTATTGTATCCAACTTTTAGATTTTTAATCCCAGTTCTCTCTTTTTCACGTTCTTCGATTTCTAATAATATTCTATTTCCGTTTTTACTAGCATTCTTATAACTATCTAACTCTTCATTGAAGCCTGATTTAATTACATTTCCATCTTTAACTGTCTGACCAGCTTCTTCATGAATTGTTGCTTCTAGATAATCGTATAAATCTGTTAATTCATCAATATTCTCTGTGATATCTTTTAACTTATTAGATTCGAATCCTAATAACAATTTCTTGATTTCTGGTATTTGAGCCAATGTTTTCTTTAGATTTAATAATTCCTTAGGGCTTACGATATTATAAGAAACTTTTGTAGAAATTCTCTCAAGATCATATACTTCTTTCAAGCTAGTTTTAACATCCGCTTTTTCAAAATAATGCTTAGTAAAATCTTCTATGATTTCCTGACGTTTTTTTATTTCTTTAAGATCTAGCAACGGATTTTCTAACCATTTTTTTAGTTTTCTTGAACCCGCAGCCGTTGATGTTTTATCCACAATGCTAAGAAGAGAACCTTTTTTTCCTCCGTTAGCCATGTTTTGAGTAACTTCTAAGTTTTTTAATGAGTAGTTCGTCATATATACAAACTTATCTTTAAAGTACACTTCAAAATCTTTAAGGCTTGAAATGTCTTTATTTTGAGTTTTTTCAATATAATCTAAAAGAACATCACATGCAATACGAAGATTACTATCAGTAATATTACTTGTTTTTTCCTTAGTAATATCATTATTTAAATCAACTTCAGTAATATAAGCACTAATATCCAACTCTTGATCTTTTATGCTAATTACTTCTTTAATGTTGTTTTTTAATACTTCGTCTTGTAGGTCAGCCATAGTTTTTAGTACAGTACAACGACTATCACCTGTCATAATATCACAAAACGCGAAGTAAATATTATTATCCTTTACATATACACTACCTAAATAGTTATTTTCATCGTAGTTTTTGTAGTTCATATACGTCCCTGGTGTAATTACCTGAACCACCTTACGCTCTACGATTTTCCCTTGACCAGGTTCAGAAACTTGTTCACATATGGCTACTTTATATCCATTATTAACTAAAGTATCAATGTAAGCTGCTGATGAATGAAATGGAACTCCACACATAGGAATTTTTTCAGCTCCTCCATCACGAGCAGTTAAAGTTATTTCTAATATTTTTGACGCTCTAGTCGCATCTTCAAAGAACATCTCATAAAAATCACCAAGACGGTAAAATACAAATGCATCTTGATAATCCTTTTTTATCTTCAGATATTGTTCTATCATTGGAGTATATTTCATCTCAAAAGTTCCTTTCTCTTTATTTCTTCCATGTATTTATAACATATATAATTTTAGCATAAAACATTATTTTTTAGTAGTGGGACATGTGGTAAAACATATAAAAGTTAAAATATATTACGGAAAAAAATTATAGTCTATATACTATCTTTCGAATAAATCTTTCCATTGTTTCAGTAGTTAGCCTTATATTATAACGTTAAAAAAGACAATAAAAAATAACCATCTTAAACGGTATCCCTCCAAAAAAAATTTTCCAAATTTTAGGAGATATTACCAATGTATCAATTTTTTATGTAATAATCTTATATTTGAATTTTCCCCTGATTTTAGAAATCTTACTTTTTATCACATAAATAATACTACTAAAAATCTTCTTGAATTTTCAAGATTTTACTCATCTTATCTTATCTTCTCTCATATTGACTACAACAATTTACACATATAAATTATACATTAAATTTAGAGTTTTATTACTATATATACAGCACTTATAACAATAGCATTTCAACTCTCTATAATAAATTTCTATTGTAGATTTCTCATAAGTTGCGTATATCCTTTCTATATTGTATAATTACATCAAAGGAGTTGACTTATGTTAAATTTCATAAAAAATAAAACAAATTTATCGATATTGATTTTTTATTTTATATTTAGTTTTTCTAGTTTATTATTTATATTACTAGCTGAATATAACAACAACAAAACACCTACATTGTTCCTTAAGCAATTTGTTTTCTATGCGATTGGTCTTGAAATAATATATTTACTTCAAAAAATACCAATAGATTATATAGAACGATTTTCTATATTCTTCTATTTACTTGCACTAGTTCTTTTGGTCGGTATATTCTTAGTTCCGCCTAGTCTTGCGCCTATTGTAAATGGTGCTCGCAGTTGGTACAACTTCGGATTTTTCACTTTACAACCATCTGAATTTGGTAAAATAGCGACTGTAGCGATGGTTAGTATGCTTATTAAAGAGAAAAGTTTTAAAGATAATACCGACACTGTAAAACTCTTAAAACTAGCTTTAATAATCTCTATACCTTTCGTACTAGTTTTAAAAGAGAATGACTTAGGTAATGGTTTATTTTTCATCTTTTTATTCTTAGGATTAGTTTTTTTAGTCTGCAATAAAGGGAAGACATTATTTAGAATTTACTCTGTAGTTATAGCTGGACTAGCAATTATTATTCTTGCTGCCCTATACTTCCCAAGACTTCTAAGTCTAGTTGGATTAAAATCTTATCAGCTTAACCGTATTCTTTCATGGTTAAATCCTGAAGCCTATAAGCTCGATTATTCTTATCAAATTACTCAGGTTCTTAGTGAGATTAAATTAGGTGGACTTACAGGGACATTCGCTAAAAATAAAAACTATATAGATGAACAGTTTAATGATTTTATCTTTTCTATAGTTGCTAAAAACTTTGGATTTATCGGAGCTTCAATATTCTTATTCATTTTCTTTATATTTATACTAAGATTATTCAGTATAATGAAAAAATGCGAACAAGGTAACTACAGCTATTACTTCATTCTATTAGCTGTGTATAGTTTTTGTTTCTCATTCTTCATCAATATTTTTTCAACACTTAGTATTATTCCTGTAATTGGTATAAGCATGCCATTTATAAGTTATGGTGGAAGTTCATTAATAGCCAATAGTATTCTCTTTGGAATAATTGTTAAAATAAACGCTACGATTCATGAAGAATATTTGGAAGATGAATATTACGAAAACTACGAAGAAGAATATGATGAAGCTCAATATATCGATGATTCTCACCCTTTGGATCCTGTATACGAGAATGACTATTATGAGGAAGAACCTCAACAATATCGAAGAAGTAAAAGAAAAAGATAAAAAAATGAGGATAGAATTTTTTTCTATCCTCATTTTTCTTTTTATTTTCTTACATCTTCAATGAATTTATCATCGATAGTTTCTAATAATTTTCCTAAAATTGCTTTAGCTGCGTAGTAGTCACGGATATCGAATACTGCGTTGTGAGTGTGAATATAACGTGCACAAATACCAATTACAGTTGTTGGAATACCATTTAATGCTTGGTGAATATTACCAGCATCTGTTCCTCCTGGTGAAGTAAAGTATTGGTATTTAATTCCATTTTCTTCAGCAAGTGCTACGATTTTTTCTCTCATATTAGCACGAAGTACCATAGTTCTGTCGATTAATCTAACTAAGAATCCTTCTCCTAGGCGCCCATTACTTGTTTCTTTTCCATCCATGTCGTTTGCTGGACTACAGTCTACAACGAAACATACATCAGGTTTAATCATATTTGCTGCCACTGTTGCACCACGAAGACCTACTTCTTCTTGAACAGTTGCACATACTACTAAGTTAAAATCTAATTCTTTCTCAGCAAATTGTTCTAAGATTTCTGTAATAATTACACATCCGTAACGGTTATCAACAGCTTTACTCATAAATCTGTTTTCAGTAAGTTGTTCGAATGTTGTTTTTGGTGTAACAAATGCTCCTTCGCGAATTCCCATTTCTAATGCTTCTTCTCTTGAAGCTGCACCTACATCTATAGTCATATCGCTAATTTTTACATTTTGCGCTACTCCTGCAGTGAAGTGTTTAGGAATTGACCCTATTACTCCAGTGAATTTTTTCCCTTCATATGAAGTTACTGTGTAAGTTTGAGCTAAAAGAACATCTTCCCTAAAACCACCAAGTGTTTCAAATTTAAGCATACCATTTGGTAATACTTTAGTTACGATAAATCCAACTTCATCCATGTGAGCTGCTATCATAACTGTTTTAGCATTTTCTTTTTTCGACTTTTTAATAGCATAGATTCCACCAAGATTATCGAACTTAATCTCATCAGCATATTTAGATAAATTTTCTTCTAAATATTTTGAAATTTCACTTTCAAATCCTGATGTCCCATCTAACATTGTTAATTCTCTGAATCTTTCTATTGATTTACTCATTTTCTTATACCTCTTTTATGTACTCTATTGTTTCACTTTCTTTATCATAACGTACTTCATACTCGATATTGTCATTTTCAAAATAGAACATTAAATATGAATTTTCTTTTAAGTTTAGCGTATAGCTATCTATAACATCATAACCTAATGCGATTAATTTGTTTCTACACCTATCTATGTAATCATTATTTAATTCTTGCTCTTCTGTTTTTTGATAAACTTTATACCCAGCATAAGCTGCAGCTAATGGTAATAATATTTTTCTAATTTTCATATTTTACCTCTTATCTGAATTCATCACATAACGAGTTAAATAATTCCTCACTAAGTTCTAGGTTTTGATGAGCAATAGGTTCATCTCGTTTATAATTACGTAAAGTGTCTTCGTAATGAGGTTTTTTCTCATTTTTATAGATTACCCCTGTTACAAGGTCATTATATTCTTCTAAGACTCTATACGCTTCTAATTTATTAGTATTATCATAACCTTCGATATCAGAAAGTTTTGTTAAGTGTTCTTTATACCACGCTGGTGTATTTTTGTAGTTATATGTTTTACATGGGCTGAACACGTTAACTAGTGAGAATCCATCATGATTAACAGCTTCTTCGAAGATTTGCATCATTTCTTTCATATCACCAGTGAATGCTTGTGCTAAGAATGTAACTTCACAAGATAAGGCAATTTTCATAGCTGATAATGGTTTTTCCATTACACCTTCTAAGGTTGTCGTAGTTATTAAGCCTTCATCAGATTTAGGCGACATTTGACCTTTTGTTAAGGCATAAAGTTGGTTATCCATTACTACATATGTCATGTTTACGTTACGTTTCATAGCGTGAACAGCATGCCCAATTCCGATAGCATATCCATCACCATCTCCACCCATAGCGAAAACTGTTAAGTCTTGGTTAGCCAGTTTTATCCCTTGAGCAACCGGTAGTGAACGTCCGTGCAACCCTTGAACTCCGTATGCTTTTGTATATCCACTAATTTTCCCAGAACATCCAATCCCTGCAGAGATTACGACATTCTCAGGTTTAATCCCTAGATTTACAACAGCTCTATTTATACCCGCAAGTACCGAGAAGTCTCCACAACCGGCACACCAATCGGGCTTAACATCGTTTTTATAATCTTTTAATGTTACTTTCAAATTATTTCTCCTCCTCTAGTAATTGTTCAACAAGTTCGTGAGTATAATAGATGTCTCCATCATATTTTAGTAAACTACCAATTTTTTCTGAATTGTGATATTTACTTGCAATTACCGTACGCAACTGTTTGTTGTGGTTATGCTCGACGATATATATTTTTCTGTATTTATCAAATGCATCACGAATAGGCTGAGCCACTGGATAAATTTGACGAATATGCATAGTATCAATCTTCATACCTTGTTCTTGCAATTGCTTAGCCGCTTTGTTTAGAACTCCATATGTTGAGTTTACACCTACTAATAAAATATCTTTTTCCTCATTATATTCATTTAGTTCAAATGGTTTCTCTACTAATGCAGATTCTATCTTATTAGAACGTTTTTCTTTTTGACGTACTGTATTACGTTTAACTTCAGAAGGTAATCCTACAACCGAGTGCTCATAACTGTTCGCATTATGAATCCCTCCTTTTTGACCTGGAATAGTTCTATTCGAAACTAATACATCTGTCGCATAACGTTTGAAGTAAATAATATCTTCCTCAGTGATTTCTTCTTGTTTCAATAGATTTCCACGATCTATTTGAACCTTACTAAAATCAAAGTTAGGTACTGTAGCTTTGTTCATACCTAATTGTAAATCCATTAAGACAATAACAGGCGTTTGGTATTTTTCTGCCATATTGAATGCATCAATCATAGTGTAGAAACAATCTTCTACAGATGTTGGAGCTAATACAATACGAGATGCATCTCCTGTCCCACCATAAACTGCGTGGAAAATATCTGATTGCTCAGTTTTTGTCGGAAGTCCTGAAGACGGTCCACCCCTTTGAACATCGACTATAACAACTGGTTGCTCTGCCATCGCTGCCATACCTAAGAACTCAGTCATTAATGAGATACCAGGTCCTGAAGTAGCTGTCATAGCACGAACACCTGCGAAGTTAGCTCCAATAGCTACACCTAACGCTGCAATCTCGTCTTCTGTTTGGATATATGCACCATTTACTAGTGGAAGTTTATCAAATAAATATTCCATAATTTCCGTAGCTGGTGTAATTGGATATCCTGCATACATTCTACATCCTGCCGCTAGTGCACCAAGACCCGCTGCATGGTTACCAACTAACCACATATTTTTGTGAGTTGGATTTAATTTTTTTAGATAATACTTGTCATTAATATTATTTTCAGCCATGAAATCATTCATAATCTCACGACCTTTATCGAAGGCTTGAATATTAGTATTTACGATTTCTTCACCTTTACTAGAGAATTTTGCTTCAATCATATCGTAGAATATTTTTGAATCAATATCTAATAATGCTGAACAAATTCCAAGTGTGATAATGTTTTTAATAATTGGATTTGCAATTTCTTTTGCTAAATCAGTAATTGGGAATACCGCAACTAATCCTTTAATTTCTTCTGAAATTTCTGGTTTAATTTTAGCGTCCGCAATAATAATACTGTTTTCATCCAATTCTGGGATATAACTATCTAATGTTGCTTGGTCAAAGGCTATAAGAATATCTGTCTTATAGTCAATAACATTAATTCTTTCTTCTGAAATACAAATTTTACTATTACTGTGTCCACCTTTAATTCTACTTGCGAAGTCTCTTGTAGAATACATGTGGTAACCTAGTGTATTTATTACTGTAGAGAAGATTTCGGCTGTACTTTCTAGCCCTTCACCTTGTTCTCCACCAATTTTCCATCCTAATTTATTAATCATATAATCTCCTTTAATCTCTTTCATTAGAAATTTAATCGTTGATTTCTCAATACTTTATTTTACCATATTTAAGAAAATTTTTCCATTCAATAATATTTATTATCAGTACAATAATTCTTATAAAATATTATTATTTCATAATTTATTTTGATAAAGACCTTTATTTTATTTTTTTAAAAATTTGTATAATATTTAGGGAGAATAATCCTTTAAAGAGAGCGACTCAAAAATTGCAATTCCTTAGGAATTAATTTTATTAAGTCGCTCAACATATTTTTTATTAGATTATAAAGTTATTATATCATGATTCCAGCCAGCCGTGAATTACTATACCTAGCTTTCAACATTTAAACTTTATTCATAAGTCTTATCTTCTTAAATAACGCATGTACTTATTTATATTTAGCTTTTAATACCTTTATCTGAAGTTAATTCAAGTTCGTAGAATTGTTGTTCAAAAGTATTATATTTTTTAAGATCTATATTTTTCACTCGTTTATTGACCCATACTATATCTGTGCTCCAGCTCAAAGGTAACCATGGCGCAACCTCAGCAAAGTCATTATCAAATTTATTAAACGCTTCTTTTATTTTATTATCATCAAATGAATCTTTTGAATCAATCGCTTCTAAATCTTTCGCTAGAGTTTCATCTATATATCTAGGTAAATTTAATTTAGAAGTTCCACCTGCTATATAGTTAGGGTTTGGATTATTAAAGAATCCCCATGCTCCTTGGAAAATATCAATAGAAGGATCGTCTGCTTGTACTCTTGTTGACCAATCTTTTGGTGATAATAATTTACCATCTACCAATTTAACATCAAGACCTACTTCTTTCCATGATTTAATGAAATTATCCGCTAACGCTTGATCTAAATCACTACCAGTATTTCTTGCAGCATAATTAAACACTAATTTTTCACCATTTTTGTTTTCACGTAATCCATCTCCATCAGTATCTTTATATCCTGCCTCATCTAATAATTTTTTAGCTTTTTCTACATCTTTTTTGAATTTCTTACCATTAGGGTTAACTGCTAATTCTATTCTAGGTGGGAAGAAGCCTGAACCAGTTGGTGTATATCTTAATCCTTTAAATAGTTTATCATTAATTTGATCCCAATCTACTGCGTATCCAAAAGCTTGTCTTAATTTAGCATCGCCTAATTTTCCACTTGTATCAGTTAGAACTTTTCCTTCTTTTTTATCAAATTTACCTAATTTAAATCCTACGTATGACACATAAAGATCAGTCTGACCTAAAACATCACCATTTTTAGAATCTTTTATCCCTTCCCAGATATTTGGACTTAGAGAACGAATATAGTCTACATCTCCATTTTTAATAACTGATGCCGCTTGTGATGGTGACACAGCTTTAAATTCTATTTCTTTTACTTTTACTTTATCTTTATTAAAGAAATGAGGATTTTGTTTAGCTAGAACACTTTCTCCATTAACCTGTTTGTCTAAGTAATAAGGTCCATATGATAGTGGTTTTGTATTTAGATTAGCACCAGAAAATTTAGCAAAATCTTTAGATGCTTCTTCAACCTGTGCTTTATTCAAGAATGTAGTGATAAAACCATTACCCCATAGCAATGATGGTCTAACATCTGTATATTTAATTACGACTGTCTTATCATCTTTTTTCTCTATACCTTTAATTGATGGAGCTTTACCTTCGTGATATTCTTTCATTCCTTCGATTACTTCATAGTCAGAAGAATATCTGATATTTTCTACATATTTAGGATTCCCCATTAAATTATATGTGGCAATAATATCATCAGAAGTAACATCTTCCCCATTGTTCCATTTCAGATCTTTTCTTAAAGTAATTGTTGCTTCTTTTTTCTCTTTATCTAAATGGAATTTCGCAGGAGCTTCATTATCATCTTGTTTTAATCTGTAGTCTTTATCCAATGCAAAAGTATATAGCATTGTATCCCTCATAACATAATAATCCGTTGCTTGTAAGAAGAATATTGGATTAAACATTCCTGTAAGTGGATCTGCTGATAAGATTCCTACTTTTAAATGACTATCTGATACCGCATTTCCATCATTTTGAACCAAAGTTTTAAATTCAACCGATGGTTTTGTAATATCCCCTGTTTTCTTATTTTGATTAGTAGCACAACCTGCTAGTAATAATGTTAAAGCTAAACTAGAACTAACAACTTTTGTTATTTTTTTATTATTATTTTTCATAAAATTTACCTCACTTTTCCTACACAAAGAAAAAAGCCCTTGTAGAAGCTATTAACTTCCACAAGGACGTATCTATAGACGTGTTACCACCTTGATTTATAGTATTTTCACAAATACTATCTCAAAAAGTACCAAAATATCTTTTTGATACTCCTTGCTGTATCGGGCTATCCCGTAGTAGTTTAACTATTCAACTACTAACACGAAAAGACCATCTTCATAGTATCATCTTTGATCTCATTTCACCCACCGAGACTCTCTAAGCAAACATCAACTACTACTCTTCTTTTCAAAGTGTAATTTTTTATTGTGATTTAAGTATATCAAGATAAGAAACCCTTGTCAATGTTTTTTTATAATTTAATCTTAACAATGAAGGTATATATAATAAAACCTTAATAAAAGAAAAGGGAGTGACTCAAAAATCATGATTCCTGGGAAACAAGATTTTGTTGATTCACCCCTCACAGTCTATTAGATATCTAAAAACCTTTTATAAAGCAATTTTAGATATCGATAAACCACTACGTCTATGAGTTTTCTTGCAAACTTTTTTTAAATCTAGGACTTTTGGGTCAGCCCCTTCAATCTATTTATTTAAACATTCTTAAAAGCATTCTGTCACTTAATCTTGGGAATAATTGACTAATTTTAACAGCTAAAACTAGTTTAAACGGTAAATTTACTTCACGTTTTTTATTCTCTATTCCTTTTATTATTTTACTAACAACAAGTTTCGGTGTTAATGTTTTACCACCCATCGCTTTCTGATAACTCTTATCTTCATCTGCAATATTAAAGAAATTTGTCGCAACTGGACCAGGATTTACAGTCATAACATGGACATTATCTTTTTTTAGTTCTAAACGTAAAGAATTAAAATATCCAATTAGAGCAAATTTAGTTGCTGAATAAACAGAACTCTTTGGTGTTGCTATTTTACCGGCTAGTGAAGCTATAGTTACAATAGTTCCAGATTTTTTTTCTCTCATTCTTTTAGCAACTTCAGTAGTTAGTTGAATAGTTCCTATAACATTTGTATCAAACATGTTTACTACATCAGCATCACAAAACTCACTAAAATCTTTCATAATACCATAACCAGCACCGTTTACAAGGATATCTACATCATCAACTGCTGAAAGAAGTTGCTCAACTTGATCTTGAGAACCGATGTCCACACTATAGACTCTAGTTTTTACATTCTCAAAACCTTCACATTTTTTAGCAGTTTTTTCCAGTGCTTCTTTTCTACGAGCCACCAATATTAATTCCACATTACCCTTTTGTGCATATTGATGAGCCAATTCACGACCTAGTCCACTTGAAGCACCCGTTATTAATATCTTTTGTTTACCATTTTCCATTTAATATCCCTCTCTTATCCGTGTTTTGCAGCACAGCTACATTGTCCTTTTAGACACTTGCACGTAATAATCTCATCTGCTGTCTTTCTTTTTTCTTTCAACAACTCTATAATTTCATCTATATTACTTTTACTTAAATTATCAGTTTCTATTATATTTTTTACTATAATATGAGTTCTTCTTTCACAAATTCTCTCTAAAAAATTTTGTGTTAATATATCTAAACATTCATCTTCAACACATTTTGCTGAATATAAAAATTTATTCCCTTGTTTTCTAGTTTCTAAAAATCCTTTTTCTACTAATCTTGATAGTAGGGTTTTAATAGTAGAAGGTGTCCAAGACTTTTTTTCACCTAGAGTATCAATTACAAACTTACTTGTAGTTTCTTTATTACTCCAAACTACTCGCATTACTTCCCATTCCGCTTCCGAAATATTAATTTCCATTTATTATCATCCTTTTTTCTCAGTTACATCTGTAACTATAATACTATTTTAATCATATAATGTCAATTCATAAAAAACTTGATTCTAGAAAGACTAGAATCAAGTTTAAGATTTTTTCCTAATTGGATGTCTAATAACTATTTTAAGCTTTTCAGGTGCAGTTTTTCTCACATCAGAAATATAAATTTCATGGTGAAATCTATTATCATCATTCGGGTCCCCACTTCCCCTAACTGCAATATAATTAGCATTCTCTATATTAACAATACTTGGTTTAGTCTTAGGAGCATATAAATGCTTAAGAGTTTTTTTAAAATCAACTGCCATACTACTTCTCCAAAACAAAAATTATTCTATCTGATTCAGCATATTTTTTATTGTTTTTATCAAAATCACAGAAATAATCTTTAACTTTAAATCCAATATTTTTAACTTCAGCAAGAACACTTTCAATTTCGTAAGTTCTTTGCGAGTGAAACTGTTCTAGTTTTTTATATAAACCATTGTTTTCTTTTATAAAGAACGACAGTTCACTCTCCACTTCCAGAGGATTTTCTGTTTCATATGTAAACCACAGATAACTAATTTCCTCATCTTCATAACCGAAAACTTGTTTTTCTAACATATCCGTAACTTTTTTGGGAGTGTGGATATCAAATATAAATTTTCCACCTTCTCTTAAAGATGAGTACACTTCTTTTAATCCTAGTTTAAACTCTTCAAAATCCGATAAATAATTAAATACATCAAATGCGCTTAATACAAAATCAAATTCCATATTTAACGATGAAATTTCTAATAAATCCATCGCAAAATAATTACAACCAGGAATTTTTTCACTAGCTATCGCTAACATTTGTTCACTATTGTCTACTGCAAATACTTCTCCATATTTTTTTAGAGTTGGTAGCATTGCACCACTACCACAACCTAAATCAAGAACTAGAAGATTTTCTCTATCTTCTAATTCTTGATCAATAATATTTTTATAAGCATCGTAGTCGACATCCATCAGTTTATCATAAACAATACTTAAATTTTCGTACATATTATACACCTTTTATAGGATATTTCTCAAATAGTGCATCTAATTCATAGTATTCTCTATCGTCACGAGTCATAATGTTTACTACAACATCACCTAAGTCCATAAGAATCCATTTAGCTTCTCTTAGACCTTCTGTGCTATGAATTTCTCCACCATTTTCTAATACTTGTTCTCTTACTTCTTGTGCAATTGCTTCTACTTGTCTGTTTGTAGGTGCGTGACAAATTACAGAATAGTCATATAACACTCCTGCTTGAGTTAAATCATAAGCAACGATATCATAACCATGTTTATCATCACATGCATCTACAACAACTTTTAATAAGTTTTCTACTTCCATTTTCATCCTCTTTCTTTATTTTATTTTTTTATAATATGGAACATTACCACATAAAGTACATCATCTTCTGGGTATCTTTTAGCTAGTTTATCGATTAATTCATCTAGAGTAACACCATAATATTTAGCATAACGTTCTGTTAAAGTATCTCTTGTTACAGGTTTAACTAAATCAACTTCTAATGTGGCAAACACTGTATCAGGATCTTCATAAGTCGTAGCTTCTAATAAATCACCCTTTTTGAAGTGAGCCTCACTCTTATTTCTAATCGTAATTGTTTTTTCATCAGTTAAAATTTTATCTTTATTTTTTTCTTTAAACCCAACACGGTAGTTTTTAATATTATAATAGTTATAACACTCTAGTAATGATGGATAAATTCTTTCATCATTATCGATTAAATAAACTAACGTATACTTAGCAGCAAGTCTTACCGCTTCATCTAAGTCATACTGAGATACTTCTGTAACCTCAGCTAAATGTGGGTGTTTCCTTTGTGGATCAGTATAGTCAGCTATGAAGATTATTTTCTCTAATAATGTCATGTGCTTTCTACCGAATGTGTGGTTAGCAACAGCAAGTTTAACTTCTTCATCTGCTATACCAAATTCTTCTTCGATAAATGCACTTGCTACAGGTCCGTGAAGAACTTCTACTGGATAGTCTAATAGTTTTCCATCTAAATTATGTAAAATTACATATTTTTTCATTAATACTTCATCCATCGGTTTACAAACATCATGCACTAATGCTGCTAATGCTGCTCTTTCTTCGTTTGCTCCATGAACTTTTGCTAAATGTTTCGCTACTTCCACAACTCTTAATGTGTGTTCGTATCTTTTTTCTGGTAATATTTCTTTCACTTTATTTTGAATTTCTTGATATTCCATATAAACTCAACTCCTCTATATATGACCTACACTCATCCGTAATCATATACTTAATACTTTTCTTGTTTTTTAAATTTTTCCTAATTAAACTAGAACTTATCTCAATTATCGGTGATTTCATAATCTCGTAATTAATAGATTCATAAAAAGCATCCCCTTCTACTACTTTATATAAATCCTCTTCATCACGAGCAACAAAAATAAATGTTACAAGTTTTGATAGTTCTCCTATATTATACCATTTTTTTAAGTCTTTGGCTCTATCTGTTCCAATAATAAAATAGATTTTTTTATTTTTATACAATTCACTAAAATACTTAACGGTATTATAACTATAACTTACAGCCTCATTTGATATTTCATAGTCACTTACTTCAAACTTTAGGTTACCTTTAGTACTTAATTTTGTCATTTCAAATCTATTTTTATCACTAGCTTCTAGTTTTCTACCTTTTAATGGCGTAATATACGAAGGAATAAAAATAACTTTTTCTAAATCATAAGTATCCAGTGCAGTTTCGGCTGTAATTAAATGACCAATATGAATCGGATCAAAACTACCACCATAAAGCGCAATTGACATCTTATTTCACCAACTCAATTTTTCTATACTTTTCTTTAGAACTTTGTTTATATAATACAATAGTATGTCCAATTACTTGAACTAATTCAGATGAAGTACGTTCTGATAAAATTTTTGCAACTTCATCTTTATCTTCCTCACAGTTTTGTAAAATACTTACTTTCAATAATTCACGTTTTTCCAATGCATCTCTAATTCCTTGAATCATATCACTATTTACACCTGATTTCCCTACCTGGAAAATTGGCGATAAATGATGAGCTAATGCTCTTAATTGTCTTTTTTGTTTTCCTTTTAACATCTTATCCTCTTTTCTTTTACTATATTATCGATTCACGTACAAATACTTCGATTTCTTCTGGTACATGAATATCAATCTTGCATCCACTATCGCTGTTAACAGTAATCCATCCTAATCCAGAAATCACAATATCCATCTTTCTACTGTCAATAGTGAAACTTTTCTTAACTTGATTGTTGAAAATAGAAATATTATCTTCAAACGGTGGTTTTAATAATGTTCCCAAGTGCTTTTTAAATAATTGATCTGCATTACTTAATTTTGTACGATGGATTTCTACTAAATTAGATGCATATAATGTGAAACTTTGACGCTCACCTTCTACAAAATCCATTCGAGCCATACCACCAAAGAATAAACTTTGCTTAGCATTTAACTGGAATACGCGAGCCTTAATCTCTTTTTTAGGCATTACTAATTTTAAACTTTGCGCATCAAGATAATGAGCTATATCATAATTCAGAATAATACCTGGTGTATCGTAAATACTAGTAGCACGGTCTAAAGGTATCTCTATCATTCCTAATGTTGTGCCCGGGAAATGAGAAGTTGTAATAACATTCTTATCCCCTGTTGTAAGCTCAATAAGTTTATTAATAAATGTAGATTTACCAACATTCGTAGCTCCTACTATATAAACATCCTTGCCTCTGCGAAGTTCATCTATACGACTTGCAGCTTCTTCAACACCTTGATTTTTTATCGCACTAATTAGAAGAATATCTATAACTTTTATCCCCTTAGCTTTTAGCATTTTAAATAACCACTGTTTAACTTTATTAGGTTTAACAGATTTAGGTAATAAATCTAACTTATTAGCTACAAGTACGATATCTTTATTGTTTCCTACAATATCAACCACATCTTCAATCCAACTTCCAGAAAAGTCAAAAATATCTACTACTTTTACTATTAATGCATCTTTTTTTGATAATGTTTTGATAAGTTGATAAAAATCTTCAGCTCCTAGTTGCACATCAGATACTTCATTATAGTTTTTTAACCTGAAACATCTTTTACAAACAAGA
Organism: uncultured Gemella sp.; assembly: GCF_963519265.1. GTDB lineage: Bacteria > Bacillota > Bacilli > Staphylococcales > Gemellaceae > Gemella. The sequence continues at coordinate 26,206 of NZ_CAUQNQ010000007.1, forward strand.
TTGCCATCAATACTTTTTTCTACCACACTCTTCGGCAAATAACCCTGTTTGTTCTGGTCTTCGCTCTGAATCTCAACTCCACAACCAATACAATAAACTTTATTACTCAATATTGCCTCCATTTTCTTTCTTATGTTTTAATCTATATCCTACTTTTTTCATTTTAGGAAATTTCTTTCTTCTTGTTAAATTTTGAATTATCAATGCTTCAAAAAATCTATTAATTCTAGTTTTAAATGCATCCGTCTTAGAAATTGGTTTAACTAAAACACTCATAGCTCCAAAACTTTTAGCTCCTAGTACATCTGTTAGTACTTGATCTCCTAATATAATAGCTTCTTCTGGTTTCCTATTTAACTTTTTCAATGCTCTTTTGAAACCAATTGTTAGAGGTTTTTTAGCTCCAGCTACATATTGAAGATTTAATTTTTTACAGAATTCTTCAACACGTTCTTCTGTATTATTAGAGACAACAATAATATCAAAACCAGCTTTTTTCATCTTCTTTAGCCATTTATTTAATTCTTTAGTATCTTTCTTACTATCCCATGATATTAAAGTATTATCTAAATCTGAAATAATAACTTTTTTGTTGTGCATATTCATATACTCAACATCAATAAACTCATACTTTTCTATAAAATCATCTGGTGAAAAATATCTTTTTAGTACCATTTTCTTTTACCAATAGCCTATAAAATAGTAGCTATTTTCTCTCCCATCTTGATTTCTTTATTCTCTAAGTTTTCCTCTAAGATTACGTTATCTTTTTCAAACAGTAATACTACTGTTGAACCAAACTCAAAGTACCCTAACTCTTCCCCTTTTTTCACATAAATACTCTCATACGTCGGAATTATAGAATTAACATTTTGGGCTCCTACAGGAATTAATGTATAATTTATTTTCCCATTAAGTCTATATACTTGTCTGTAGTTATAGCTTAATATATTATCTCCTAATTCTAAACCAAGATTATTAACTGGATAAGAATATTTACCAAGACTATATGCATCCTTTACCTGACTATTCATAGGAAAGTGAATACGGTGATAATTCTTTGGACTTAGATATATTATCATATATGTACCATCTTTATATTTGTCTGCTAATTCACTATCTCCTACCAAAGTTTGAACATTATAAACTTGATTTTTCACAACAAATGTACTGTCTTCGCCTATAACACCTATTTCTGAAATAACACCATCAGTAGGACTTACTAGTGAGTCTTCATCCTGATTAATTGGACGAGCATCTGGGCGTAACTTTCTAATAAAAAATTCATTTAAATTTTTAAAATCATCAATTTCATCTAAAATTTCATCAGTATTAATATCATATACCTTAGCGAAAGGTTGAATCATTAATCGACTTAGATTAGATTTTGTTAATTTTTTTAGAGCTTTTGAACTCATATTTCCATTAGTTAATTCAACACAAAGTTGAAACATTTTCTTTTTTAACATACCAGTCTCCTTATTGAATATCATGTTATATTTTACTATAAAAGTCCATTAAATACAAATATTGCAAAGAAGAACCTTTAAAATAATCATAATTATCGCGCACTACATAGAACTTTTGATTTACCATAAATTATTATACTATAATTTTTATATTATTACATTTTCCCCAAATTATAATTATATCAATATTTTATTTCTATACGTTATCATTGCTTATAATATAACATTTGTATATTCAAGTAAAATAAAAAATTTTTGTTATACAATATTGATTTTAGTATCATAAAATTGTATAATAAAATTATAAAGATAAAGCAAGGGAGTGAATGACATGACGTTAAATAATAAAGTAAAAGAAAACATTATTTTAACAACTGTCCAAAACGTTTGAACTAAGGGCTATTCTCTGACAAGTGTTCAGGATATCATAAAAAAAGCTAAAGCCCCTAAAGGAAGCGTATATTACTATTTTCCAAAAGGAAAAGATGAGATTTATCTAGAAGCTTTGGATAAAATCAACAGCAATGTAAAAAAAGAGTTTAAAACAATTTCTCCTAAGTTAGGGACTTTAGAGGAGTATTTAACAACTGTCTTTGATCTTTTTATATCAAAAGGTAAAGCATGTAAACGTAGTGGTTTTTCTCTTACATTATTAGCGATGGAGACTGCAGAACTTTCTCCAATAATCGCTGAAAAATGTAGTGATATATTAGAAAATTGGCGTTTACTTCTTGCTGATGGACTATTTGATAGAAATCTACCAGAAGATGTTTGTAATCCCGTTAGTGAATGGTTATTCACTAGTATTCAAGGAGCATTAACTGCCAACAGAATACATAAGGATGAAGCATTCCTTTACAATATAAAATCTTCAATAAAATTTGTTTCTACTACTTCTCCTGAAACACTTAGAGAAATATTCTCTAGATCAGATGAAGATGAAGTTGTCGCATAAATAATAACCTCTCTACTGATTTTATTAATTTCAGTAGAGAGGTATTAATATTTTAAATTGTATTTATCATTTGCATTGTTAAAGAATTAATTTTTTGACTAAAGAATTTTTTAATTGCAGGGTCTATATCTATTCTGTCCAGCGCCAGTTCAAAGTCCTCAAGCCAATATTTTGCTTCTTTTATCGAAATAGGCAGTTTCATATGTTTTTTTCTAAGATCTGGTGTAGCAAAGATTGAATGACCTGGTTGCCCTAAGAATAATCTGAAAAATCGTTTTTGCTCTATTTTAATTTTATCAAATCCATCATTAAATAAAAGATTAATTCTATCGTCATTAGGTATAATATCGTCATACATATGCATAACTAACTCATCAATCTTCTCTTCTCCTATTTGTTCATATAGGTTCATAATTACCTCCACAATTTATACATATTTTATTCACTTTTTGTCCTTAATTATATTAAACTACATAAAAGATTTTTTTGCAATTAAAAGACTTTCACAATGCATAAAAATCTAACTTCCAATAATTAAAAAGCGTAAATTAGGTTTATCCCAATCTACGCTTTAATAATCTATTTTAATAATTTTTTAAATGCTTCTACTTTGTCAGTTCTTTCCCAAGTGAATTCTACATCTTCACGTCCAAAGTGTCCGTAAGCTGCTGTTTTCTTGAAGATTGGTTTTCTTAAATCTAAAGTTTCGATAATTCCATTTGGTGTTAAACGGAATTCTTCTTTAATAGTTTTAACGATATCTCCTTCATCAACTTTTGATGTTCCAAATGTTTCTACAAAAATTGATACTGGATGCGCTACTCCAATTGCGTAAGCTAATTGTACTTCTGCTTTATCGCAGATACCACTTGCTACAATATTTTTGGCAATGTATCTAGCCATATAAGCTCCTGATCTATCTACTTTAGTTGCATCTTTACCACTAAATGCTCCCCCACCGTGACGAGAGAATCCACCGTATGTATCAACGATAATTTTACGTCCTGTAAGCCCAGCATCACCAACTGGTCCACCAATTACGAATCTTCCTGTTGGATTGATAAAGTATTTAGTATTTTCATCTAATAAATTTTTATCTAAACATGGCTCGATTACGTATTTTTTTATATCAGCATGGATTTGTTCTTGAGTTACATCTGCATCATGTTGTGTAGAAACTACGATAGTATCAATTCTATTAACTTTGTGGTTCACATCGTATTCGATTGTCACTTGCACTTTTCCATCTGGGCCTAAGTATGTAAGAGTTCCATTTTTTCTAACTTCTGCTAATTGTTTTGAAAGTTTTTGACTAAGGTAAATTGGTAGTGGCATAAATGTTGGTGTTTCGTTAGTTGCAAATCCGAACATAAGCCCTTGGTCTCCAGCACCTACTTCATTTTCTTCTTTTTGTTGTTTTGTTTCTAATGAATTATCAACTCCAAGTGCAATATCTGGAGATTGTTTATCTAAACCAACAAGTACTGAAATATGATCACCTGAGTACCCTTTATTAGGATCAGTGTAGCCAATTTCATTGATTGTGTCACGTACAATTTGTTGGAAGTCGACATTTGCTGTTGTAGAAACTTCTCCTACAAGTACTGCTAATCCTGTGTTTACACAAGTTTCACAAGCTACACGCCCGTATGGATCTTGTTCTAAAATCGCATCTAAAATCGCATCTGACACTTGGTCAGCGATTTTATCTGGATGTCCTTCTGTTACTGATTCTGATGTAAATAAATATGTTTTGCTCATTTCTTTCTCCTAAAATATTTTTGTCTGATATTAATACAAATCTCCTCTAGAGCCTTAATATCTTTTTAATTATAAAAATAAAAGACCTTATCTTATAGACAAGGTCTTAATTCATTACCTCATCGTTCAAAGTAAACTTTGCTAAGGAAAGCACCTTAATCAATTGATTAGGTTGCTGGAGTTCAACGGGCCTTATCCCTCACTCACTCTTGATAAGTATTTATATTTCTTTTATCAGCATAATTGATTTTAATATACTTTTTCTAATTTGTCAAACGATAAAGTAAAAATGATATAGTAAAATCAATATTCAATATTGTATTTACTTCTTTCACTAAGAATTTTTTCTTTTAACTTCTCCGCTTCTTCAATAGGCAGACAATCAATCGATAATTTGCTATATATTCCAGTTACTTGTATATTAGCCAGTTTAAACTTATTTAAGATAGGTCCCGTATTTACAGTAACATCTTGAATAGTGTTATATGGTAAAGTTTTTTTACTCTTGAAAAATACTCCTTCAACTTCCGACACTCCCATATCATCTATCTCATAAGAATAATTTCTAATTACTAAAGGCGGAATAACTAAAGCTACTATAACATATATTGTTAATATCGCTAATATACCTAAACCAAGAAATTTATAATTTATTTCAGTTTTAAAATAGTCATATACACTTTTACCAATAACTGGTGATAAGAGAACTAGAGCATATATCCCAAAGTGTATTCTTATATATTGTACAGATCTCTGTGGTAAATTACACAATTTTTTTTCAAATATTCTACTCATGACCTACCTCCGAAACTATAAAATCTCTTTCTAATTTTTCTTTGTATCCTCTATCATAATATTTCAACTTAATATCTGAGTTTACCCCAATAGAATTTATTGATATATGAGCAAGATTTCTTTTATTCATAAAATAGTTCGTCCTACTATTAATTGTTCCTACTTTTTTTACTTTAATAAATTCTGTTATTATTGTCAATTGTCTCATAAACGTATTCTTAAAGTAATGTCTATCATAAGAAAGCTCGTTATATTTCAACATATAGTTTTTAACTAAAACACTATACGAAACTAAGATAAGATATAGAGCAAGCGAACTCAAAACTTTATACTCTAGCTTCAAATCAATATTAGCAAAGTACAATATTGCAAATACTATTATCGGTAAAAAACTACAATTAAACAGGCTCCAACGATACATTACCATCCTTGCTTTTCGTTGTATTTTCTCACTTTCTAAACTTTCATAGTGCTCTAAATCAATACCTAGATTATTTTTCACAAAATTTTGCGCAAAATCATTTTTTACTAGCGGTAAGACATCTATCGTAGATTTTTGCTCACTTAAATCTTCTGATACGTTATTAGTCAAGGTTTCAACAGATAATTTCGCAAGTCCGAAGAAACGATAACGCAAAGGATATATCAATTTTACACTTTGAATTCTGTCAATATCAATAACTAATGATTTTTTATTTAACAATCCATATTTACATAGTAAATTATTATCTTTTGTCGTAAGGATAAAGTTATAATATTTTACAATCGTATGAACAATTGATGCAATTACTACTAAAATCATAAATACCCCAATTATTATAAATATGGCTGTTATATTTCCCGCGACTGACTTAGCATTTTTTTGAAGAAGTTCGTCAAAATAAGCTTCATTGTCGAAGAGATATTTGAATACATCTCGAATCTTACCATTTAATGCTAATATCAACCCTAAAGCTGCAAAGAACCTAACCCTAAGCAATCCATAAAATGCAAGATCTTTAACAGATAATCTTAGTATTTCTTTTTGAGACTCCTGTACTTTTTCTTCTTGATCTGAAGCTATATCTTCAGATGCATCTTGTTTTAATTCTCTTAGTATATCAATTAAATTTAATGCGACTTCCTTCTTCAGAGGTTTTATCCTAATTTTACCTCCAACAAGATTAATATCCACCGAAAGCAGATTAAATGCTTGATACAATACGTTAGAACTCATGTCTATTGACTGGATATTTTCAAGATTTATATTTTTTGCTTCTTTATTTATTATTCCTTTTGTGTAAATTAGAGCACCATCGCGTACTTCATAACTTTTTAAGAAATAATCAAATATACCTATTACTATTAGTAGAAGAATCCCTGCCAAAACTAGTAAATAATATTTCAAACTCTGCTCTCTTAATGCCAGCACCATAAAAATACCAAACAATCTAAATCCAGTAATTACAGAATCCATAATAACCATAGGATGTACTCGACTTTTTTTAATATTCTTCATCTTTATACCTCCTATAATTAAGATTGTTTTCTAGTATAATTAACAATAGGTTTTCTAACTGTTCTACATCTTTTTTAGAAACATAAAAGCTTAATTTTTCTGAACCAGTGTTTATACTAATCTTGTAAATATTGAATTTTTTCGAGAATATATTTTGTTTAATTGTGTAATCTAGTATATTCCTAAGTGGTGCTACTTCCTCAAACTTAAAGAATGTATATATTAATGTTGAAGCTAGTTTAAAATGTTCATCTGTAATTTCAAAAAATGTATTGTACTCATACTTATCTCTTAACATTACAACTATTACATGATTTAAAAATACTAACCCTAATATTATCCATAGGATAATATAGATATCTACACCGAACACTTCTTCAAAACCGATAAGTTTAAAAATCACAGAAGCTACTACAACACATGTTAAACATATTGCCCAAATATTAAAGAAAAAATAATCAACGTATATTCTTCCTATATACTTTCTCATAAAATCCCTCCCTTTTTTATTAACAACCGATAAGATTTAGACCTCGTTCACGTTCAATCGTGGTTTCATCTCCATGACCTGGATATACTATTTTCGCACCATCAAGCTTAAATAATACATTTCCTAATGAATTTTTCAAGGCATCATAATCTGATCCATATAAATCATAACGACCAAAACCGCTTCTAAATAATGCATCTCCAACTACTACAAATTTACCAAAATCAAATGATACTCCGCCTGGAGAATGCCCTGGCGTTGGTAGAACTGTAAAACTTAAACCAGCAATTTCGTATTTTTTGTTTTCTTCAAATTCAAATTCTGCAGGATCAGTCATAGGCGGTCTTCTTAGACGGAACAATGTTGAACCGTTAAAATCCGGATTTTGTAACCAGTCACGTTCATGCCCTGAAATATATACAGGCACTCCGTAGTGTTTTCTGCACTCATCTAATGACATAATGTGATCAAAGTGAGCATGTGTTAATAATATCGCTTCAATTTTTACATTTAATTCATCTACGGCTTTTTGTATTCTATCGAAACCTTCACCTGGATCAACAATAACTCCTCGCCCATCTTTATATACTATATAGCAGTTTTCATCTACCATATCCATTACTATTCTTCTAATTTCTGCTTTTGCCATTTTCTCAAAACCTTTCCATAATTATTGTTATCTCTATTTTATCTTATAATTCTCCTATTAACAAGTATTGATTAGTAGTTTTCTTACTTTACTTATACTATTTCCTCTTCACTTGACCTTACTTAATATTTTTTTTATACTGGTATAGTATGATTTTCATAATAACTTGGGAGTGACTCAAAAATCATGATTTTGGAAAAATCGATTTTTTAGAGTCACCCCGCACATTTTATTAGATTTCTAAAAAGCTTTTATAAAGCGAATTTAGATATCAATAAACCACTACGTCTATGAGTTCTCATATGAACCTTGTTGAATTTTAGGACTTTTGAGACATCCCTATTAATTTTCTAAGAAAAAAGGAGATAAAACATGAAATTAAATTCATTCGCTAAGTTTTCATTACTTAGTATTTCAATTTTATTAATGTCACACCTTGCTATTTCTCCAGTAATTCCAAACTTATATAATTTTTATCATGCAAGTAACCCTAATATAGGTCTGGCTTCTGTAGAGAGTTTAGCTACAATACCTGCTATGATGATAACAATTTTTGTTCTTCTTAGTAACGGAGTTATTAAATTTATTGGTAAAAAAAATACAGTACTTCTTGGTCTATTACTAATATTTATCTTTGGTATTGTACCTGCCTTCACTACTAACTTCAAAGTTGTTTTAATTAGTAGACTTTTCCTTGGGGCTGGTATTGGATTATTTAATTCACTTTCTATTAGTATGATAAGTGACTTCTTTGATGAAAATTACCGTGGTACTATGATTGGACTGAGAACTGCATTCTTAAATATTGGTAAAGCATTGACTACATTTATTTCTGGATATTTATTAATCTACGGTATTCAATATACATTTTTAGTTTATGCGCTAGCTCTTCCTATACTTATAATTTTCCTATTGTTTGTGCCTAATGCCGAAAATGTAAATAATAAAAAAGCTAGTATTAAATTCCACAAAGAGACTATCATTCTAACTCTTTTAACATTTTTAGTGGGAATTTCGTACATGGGAGCAACTATTAAAATCCCTACTCTACTAGCAGAAAAATATCACTACCAACCAGATGTAGCTAGAAATCTATTAACGATTCTTGCTTTAAGTGGTATTCTTTCAGGAATTATCTTCGGTATTCTTGTTAAGAAATTTAAAAATCTAACTTTACCAATTATGTTAAGTTTCATGACAATTGGAAGTGTGTTATTTGCTTTAACAAATAATATTGTTATATTCTATATCGCAGCTATCTTTATAGGAATCAGTTTTGTTGGAACGATGTCATTTAACTTCTTCTATATTTCTAACAAGTTAGAAAATAAATTCATCAACTTTGCGACAAGTATAATTTTAGTTGGTGGTAATATCGGTGTAATTCTAACTCCAGTAGTACTTACAAAAATACCTGAAGCTCTACACTTAGAAAAATATACAACACCATTTTTCATAACTACTACACTAATGTTAATTTCTACATTAGTTAGTTACGCAATTTTAAGAAACAAAAAATAATATAAACTAAAAAAAGCACAACGCAGAATTTTTTACGTTGTGCCTTTTATTATTAACTATTTAATAATTCTTTATTTTTTTCTAAGAATTCTTTTAATTCTTTATCTGGAACCTGTCTAGCTAATACTAATGTTCTTAGTGATACATCATCTAAACGACAAGTAGCAAATACTGTCATATTATCTTCACCTGATATCTTGGTATTCTCTAGCCAGTTTCTTGCACCATCTTTAAACATATTAATAAAAATTTCCTTCTTATCAGCAGTTGTTGGTATCTGATAAAGATTAGTATCTTCATGAACCACTTTAACTCCTGTTACTTCATAATAGTATTTTCTCTCAGGTGTTTCCATAACTACAACTCTATGACTGTCAAAATAATCTTTTTTAGCAAACCAGTTCATATTGTTGAATACTCTTGTATCTAATGTTATCTTCTTCTCCTCAATTCCTGCACGAGCATGTCCGAATACCCATTTTACATCGCCTTGGTCTAATCCAGGTTTATTTTCAAAATCCATAAAAACTGCACCAAGTAAGTGAGCTGGTCTATTATTTATATCATATTCCAAATATTTTGAATTATTAGTAGTTTGTAGTATTGGCTCTTTTAGAGAATCCTTACCATCTCCAGGAACATACATATAACCGATAACCTCATTATTTATTGCCTTTAATTCTTTAAATTTATTAGATAAATAATCTTTTTCAGCTTGATCTACTATATACTCATCTTTTTTCTTAGATTCCTGCGCTGAGTTTATCTTTTGCTCAACTCGAACTTGTGACTCATTAGATTTTGTATTCGTGTATTCATATAATCCAAATGCACCACCGACTGCAATTACAAGTAGTAAGACATACTTGACAATATTACTTAAAAGTGATTTATTGTTCTTCATAAAAATTTTCCTTTCTAAAATTTATACCTTCATATCAAAACTCCAAATTAAATTATATCATAGTTTTTACAAAATTTCTTCAAAATAATATCCATATAGTTACAAAAAAATATGTAAAGTTTCGCGTTTTAGAAAACTTTATAAAAAAGGAGTAACCGAAAATCGTGATTTCGAAGAAACAAGATTTTTGAGTCACCCTCGCTCAGTTTATTAGATATCAATAAACTACTGCGCCTATGAGTTCTCATATGAACTTTGTTAAATTCTAGGCCTTTTGGGCCAGCCCCTTGACTTTTAATAAATTGTCATTATTAAACTTTTTTTACATTTAAAAAATCAGTCGGTGGAACATTATCTTTTCCAAAATCTGGTTGTCCTGCAGTAATTAGAATATAATCCCCTTCTTTTGCTAAACCTGACTCCTTAGCGAATTTCGGTGCTAAACTTAGCATTTCCTCCATTGTTAAAGTTTTTTCTTCAATAAATGTTGTTACACCACGTGTTAAAGCTAACTTCCTTGCTTTTTGCTTAGATGGAACTACCGCTAAAATCTGAACTTTCGGTCTATATCTCGCGATAAATTTCGCTGTACTTCCTGATTTTGTATAAGTTACAATATTATTTACATCGATAGAATCTATTAAATATTTAGTAGATAATGATACTGCATGGGCAATATCCATCTTATGATTTTTATACTCATCGTCTTCATCTTCAAGAATTATATCTTGAGTTTCAATATAACTTATGATTTTATCAACTGTTTGTAGTGCCTCTTTTGGATAATTCCCTATAGCTGTTTCTTCTATTAACATGATAGCATCAACACCATCAATAATCGCATTCGCTACATCTGAGACCTCAGCACGTGTAGGTCTAGGATTATAAATCATAGAATGTAACATTTGAGTTGTTAAGATTACCTCTACAATTGCATCATTTGCTTTTCTTATAATTTCTTTTTGAATACTTGGTAAGTTTTGATATGGTAATTCCATACCAAGCTCATCCCTATTAATCATGATAGAATCGGCAAATTTTATAATTTCATCTATATTTTCATATGCCTCTTTACAGTCAATTTTTACGATTAATCCAATATCTTTTTTATCATTTGCATGTAAAATTTCTTTTACCTTTCTTATCTCATCAAGATTACTAACAAATGGACAGGCAACAAAATCCACATCATTTTGACAAGCGAAGTGGACAGTTTCTTCTTCTATTTTTATTAATTTATATTTACTTTCTGCATAAATATGATCTAAATCATAAATTATGGCAGTATTTATTCCTAATTTTTCTCTTAATTCTTTTACTTTATTAATTCTAGCTACACATTCATCTGTACTTCCATAATATGTATCAATCAATACAGCATCTGCACCTTTAGCGACGATTTCTTCTAATAGCTCTTCTGTGCTATTTCCTAAAGTTGCTATAATTTTCGCCTTTCTAGTCATATATAACTACCTCACCTTTTAAAACGTTTTCTTTTTCTTAATTATAACACATTGAATTACTATTTTCTAGATAATTTTTTAAGTTATTAAAGTTTAGAATATCAGTTATTATATTTTTATCTAATTGTTTTCTATTATGGTGCATTAATTAATTTAAAAATAATTCTCTTCTAATACAGTACACACCTTAATTTTCTTGATTCTAAAAAATAATAGAAAATATTATTATTATGAAAATTAAAAAGAGAAGAAAACATTAAATAATATCTTCTTCTCTAATATTACAAATAATAATTCAATACATTAAATAATTATTTCTTTTTTAGGAGTAGCAATTCCAGATTCAAGATAATCCAAGAATTCTCCGAATAGATTTTCCATTTCTGCATATGAGTTTAAAGTATTTAATTCTTTTTTAACTTTTGCTCCACCTTTAATCCCCTTCATGTAGTATGCAGCATGTTTTCTCATTTCATGTACGGCTACTCTTTCAGGTTTAATTTCCATAAGTCTTCTTAAGTGAAGTAGACAAACATCAATTTTTTCTCTTGGGCTTGGCTCATCTGTTAATTCACCAGTTTCTAGATATTTAACAGTACGATATAACATCCAAGGATTTCCTAGAGCTGCGCGTCCTATCATTACCGCATCACAATTAGTATCGTCTAACATCTTTTTCGCTAGTTCTGGTGAAGTTACATCCCCATTACCAATTACTGGAATTTTTAATTCTTTCTTTACATCACGAATAACATCCCAGTTAGCTTTACCACTGTACATTTGAACTTTTGTTCTTCCGTGGATAGCTATCGCACTAGCTCCTGCACGCTCTGCATTTCTAGCATTATCCATTATATAAATATGCTCATCATCCCATCCCATGCGCATTTTTACAGTTACAGGCTTAGAAACAGAGTCTACTAGTCGTGCAATTACTTCATATACCTTATCTGGATCAAGAAGTAATTTACTACCCGCATCAACTTTAGTAATCTTTGGTACTGGACATCCCATATTTAAGTCAATAATATCAGCTTCAGTGTTTTTATCAACATACTTTGCCGCTTCTACCAATGTGTCAATCTCCCCACCAAAAATTTGTAAACTTAGTGGACGCTCTCTTGGATCGATATATAGCATATTCATCGTTTTTTTATTGTTAAATAAAATAGCTTTATCACTTACCATCTCAGCACAAACTAATCCTGCCCCGAATTCTTTTGCTGTTAAACGGAACGCAGCATTACACACACCTGCCATAGGTGCTAAAACAACTCTATTTGGAATTTCTACTTCTCTAATTTTAAACATTCTTTATCCTTTCATTTTACAATTTTTCTTTATATACACTTATAGGTTCTGTTATTTTCTCTAATGATTCTTTTATATTTTTTCCGGCTATTTCTATAGTACCGTACATTTCTACTAAAGGAGCTAAAACAAAGTTTCTATCATGAATATATTTATGCGGAACAATTAATCTATCATCATTAAAAACTAAATCATCAAATATGATTATATCAATATCAATTGTCCTATTACCCCAGTGTTCCTTACGAACTCGACCTAATTCAAGTTCTATTTTTTGAATTGTATATAGCAGTTCATATGCTCCTAGCGAAGTTTCTACTTCTATGCACATATTTAAGAAGTTTTGATCAGCTACTCCACCCCATGCAGGTGTTTCATAAATACTGCTCTCTAAAATAATCTTAAGATTATTTTCTTCTATTTTTGCTAAAGCATCTTTTAAATACTGTTCCCTTGGTTCTATATTAGTTCCTAACGCTAGTATAATCATTATAAGTTATAAAACTCCTCACGTGACGTTTTTACTTCTACACCACATTTTTCGAAATGATATTTTATCGGTGCTCCTGGTTTATTAATTTTTAATTTTATATTGTCTATTTGAGGAAATTCAGTAAAAATATTTTTTAAAATTTCTCCAGCTAATCTTTCAAGCAAATTAAATGTATTAGTCGTAGCAGTTTTTACAACAACTTCTGCTATATCAGCATAACTAATACTATCCATCATTTCATCACTGAACATAGCATTCTTATAATTTAGCTCACATTCTATGTCAAAGATAAACTTCTGACCTAACTTATTCTCTTCTTCGAATAATCCGTGATTAGCAAATACTTCAAGATTATCAATAAATAACACTGTTTTCATGATTAATACCTCTCAATCATTATTTTGCTTAACTATAAAATTTTAACACATTTCGACTTTTTTCTCTAATGATTATACTTACTTCTAAAAAAAAGACTTGAAAATAATGATTTTATAAAATCTTATTCTCAAGTCTCTATAACGCACGTGGGAGTGACTCAAAAATCGTGATTTCGAAGAAATCGATTTTGTAGAGTTACCCCCGCACAGTTTATTAGATATCTAAAAAGCTTTTATAAAGCGAATTTAGATATCAATAAACCACTGCGTCTATGAGTTCTCATATACACTTTGTTAAAATTTAGGACTTTTGGGTCAGCCCCATAATACGTATATTTTTTACTTATAAACTATATTCCCTATTCACTTGTTAATTAATTATTTAGAAAGTTTACGTCTAACTGCAAGTCCAACTAAAGCAATCAATCCTAATCCTGCTACTTCTGTACTAGAAGAGTTCATACCTGTGTTTGGTAATACTTTTTCAGTTTTTGACTCAGCTTTTGATGCTGGAGCTTGTTCTGAAGTTGTTCCAGCAGATTTTGGCGCAGAGACTATAGTAAATGTACTGAAGTGATTTGTTCTGAATGTAAGTACTTCATTTGAGTAGTCGCTATCAACTTTTGTTAATGTATTGCCATCAACATGATATACTTCTAGTGTTCTACCTTTGCCAGCTGCTAAAGCTAGAGTAACTATACGTTCTTCACCTGTTGCTTTTAGTTCTTTACCGTCTTTTTCGAAGTGAAGTTCTAATGTTTTCACTACTTCTAGGTTAGGATTTAAGTCTTTTACTAATCCTTTAACTCTGTCAGCTTCAGCACCTGTAATTTCTTCAGCTACAAATTTAGCACCTTCAAATTTTGTATCAACGTAGTCAACCTTAACTGTTAGACCATCTGATAATGTAACAGATTGAGTTGCTAATTGAGTACCTGGTTTATCGGCAGGTTTGTCGGCTGGTGTTTCAGCGCCTGGAGTGCCTGGTAGAGTACCTGATGTCCCTGGTTGAGTTGGAGTAGTTGACTCTGATTTCTTACTAAAGTCGATTTGAACAACTACAGGATCGTGGTCAGACGCACGTCCGTGCTCTTCCATAAATGAAGCATTAATATGCACAGGAGAGAACACTACCTTATCCTTGATATTTTTAGAAATTAAAATATTATCTAAACTTTGGTTACTTCCACGGTAGAAGTATG
>NZ_CAUQNQ010000008.1:0-40663 GCF_963519265.1 uncultured Gemella sp.
CACTAGATATTATATATCAAAAATGGTCAATTAGCAACTTTTTTCCCTTTCTAACCTTTCTTCATTATGGGATTGACCCAAATGACAAAGTTCATATGAGAACTCATAGACGCAGTGGTTTATTGATATCTAAATTCGCTTTATAAAAGCTTTTTAGATATCTAATAAACTGTGCGGAGGTGACTCGACAAAATCGATTTCTACGAAATCACGATTTTTGAGTCACTCCCATAAATACGACTTAAAAAACTATGTTTTTAAGTCGTACTATCCACGTTACTATAATCTATAAGAATGTTCTTTAAAGTTACCTACTATTGTATTTACTGCACTTACTGTTATAAATGCTTCTGGACAATTTTTTGCTACCAATTTACGCAATTGATACATCTCATTTTGCTGAATAACTACAATTATCATTCGTTTCTTCTCATGAGAATATCCACCCTCTACATCCATTATCGTCGAACCTCTATGTAAAGTATTATTAATAAGTTCCACCATAACCTCAGGATTTTTACAGATAATTGTACATTGAATATATGCAGAAAAGAATTTTTGAACACCTCTCATCGTTTGATTACGAACAAAACTCATAACAAGGGCATACATTACATATTTTATATCAAAAAATATCCATACTATTGTATAAACTGTAATATCTTGTATAAGAAATACCGTCGGTAAATTAAAATCCATTTTTTTAGAAATGAATTTACCTGTAATATCTGTTCCCCCAGTAGAAGCACCCGCAACTAATAAACAGCACATTGCTAATCCCGAAATGATTCCACAAAAAATTGCGGCAACTAAAGAATCACCTAAATTCACCGGAGTAATAATCTTTGGTAAATTATTTATTAAGAAAGATGAAATACTTATGACAACTCCTGTAAGTATTACAAACTTTCTACCAATATATCTATAACCTATATAAAATAGTGGAACGTTTAATATAAACTGAATCGTCCCTATTTTTATTCCTGTTAACTTATTCACCACTAAACTTAACCCCAAAGCCCCACCTGCTCCAATATTATTTACAGGGATTAATAAACCAGCATAAATAGAGAATAAAACCGTTCCTATTATTATTAAAATAACATCTTTGGCATTCTTATGTTTCTCTGTAGCATAAATAGTATCTGATAATTTCATGATATCCTTATCCTTTATTTTTTTCCTCTATATATTTTAATACAAATATAAATTTAAAACAATTAAAAATTGATTATCTTTTATAAAACATTAATAAATAATTCATTTTATAGGCATTTTGTGTTAAAATTTAAGTAATAGACTTTTTTAGTTATTATGATATAGAAGAAATTTGGGAGTTGCTTATTAGTTAATTAATATACTAATGATTTTTTATTTACAAACCTCCCTTTTAAAAGGAGCTATTTATGATTAAACTCTATAATACATTGACAAAACAAAAAGAAATTTTAAAAACAATTGAAGAAAACAAAGTAAGAATGTACGTTTGTGGACCTACTGTATATAACTATATACATATTGGTAATGCACGTCCTATCATCGTTTTTGATGTAGTACGCAAATATTTAGAACACAGTGGATATGAAGTAGATTTTATCTCTAACTTTACAGACGTTGATGATAAAATTATTAAGGCTAGTAATGAAGAAGGAATTTCTACAAGTGAACTAACTGACAAGTACATCACAGCTTTCTTTAAAGACTATGATGCACTTGGATGTAAGAGAGCAACGAAAAACCCTAGAGTTACTGAATACATGCAAGAAATAATTAATTTTATCTCAAAACTTGTTGAAGAAGGATTTGCATACGAAGCTAATGGTGATGTTTATTTCAGAACACGTAAAAAAGAAGATTACGGAAAATTAAGTAAACAATCTATCGATGACTTAATTAGCGGTGCTCGTATTGAAGTTGGTGAACACAAAGAAGATCCTCTTGATTTTGCACTTTGGAAAAAAGCTAAACCAGGTGAAGTTAAATGGGATAGTCCATTTGGAGAAGGTCGCCCTGGTTGGCATATTGAATGTTCTGTAATGGCAAAAGAAACTCTAGGTGATACAATCGACATCCACGCTGGTGGACAAGACTTAACATTCCCTCACCACGAGAATGAAATTGCACAATCTGAATGTCACAACCATGCACCATTCAGTAACTATTGGATGCATAATGCATTTATTAATATTGATAATGTCAAAATGAGTAAAAGCTTAGGTAACTTCCGCCTTGTAAAAGATATTATTGCAGAAATAGACCCAATGGTACTTCGCTTATTCATGTTGACAGTTCACTACAGAACTCCAATTAACTATACACTAGAAAATATTGAACTTGCGAAAACAAACTTTGAAAAAATTAAAACGTCTTATCAAAACCTACAATTCAGACTAAATAATGATATGACTGATGAAAAACTAGATACAGAAGTTGTAGCATTAATTACAGAAGAGTTAAACAAATTTGAAGAATATATGCAAGATGATTTTAATACAGCAAATGCACTTTCTTCTTGGTATGAAATCGTAAGAATATCTAATTCATACACAGCAAAAGAAGCTGTTAACAAAGAAACTCTAGAGCTAATTAACGCTGCATTTGAAACATATAGTTCAATTCTTGGAATAAACGTAAAAGAAGACAATACACTTGATAGTGAACACATCGAAAGTTTAATAGCTGAACGTGAAGAAGCTCGTAAAAACCGTGACTTCGCCTTAGCTGATAAAATCAGAGATGACTTAAAAGAACAAGGAATTATCTTAGAAGATACTAAACAAGGTGTACGATGGAAAAAAATATAACTTTTAAATTTACTGAAAAAAACTTCGCTAACCCGAATCAAATGCAAGCTTTAACCCTTGCCTACATAGGAGACAGTATCTATGATATTATGAGTAGAGAATACGTTATGAAAAATCACTTAGGAAAAATAAATGATCTTCATAAAACAGTTTCTACAATCGTATCTGCTAGAGCCCAAGCAAGTTTTATGGAAAACATACTAAATAATAGTATATTAACAGAACAAGAAGAAAAAATTTATAACCGTGCAAAAAATCAAAAAAACAACTCTAAAGCAAAGAACGCAAGTATTATGGAGTATAAACTTGCTACAGGTTTAGAGGCAGTATTCGGCTATTTATATTTAGAAAAAAACTTTGAAAGATTGGAGGAAATGTTTAACTACATAATTAAATTATATGAAGAAAAACAATAAACACTATAAAGAATTAAGATTAAAAAATAAAGAACAAAAACCTCAAGTTGAAACTTCTGAAATTGATTTAGACAAAGAAGTAATTGCTGGACGTAACGCTATACTTGAAGCAATTAAATCTGGTCGTGAAATTAATAAAATTTTATTCCAAGAAGGTATTGAAAAAGGAAGATTAAAATCTATTTTTGCTATTGCTAATGAGAAAAAAATCATTTGTCAAGAAGTTCCAAAACGTAAACTAGATAATTCTACTACTGAACGTCATCAAGGGGTTATCGCCTATGTTGCACCATACGCTTACTTTGAACTTGATGAAGTAGTAAATAACCTAGAAATTAATAAGGATACTACCCTACTAATTTTAGATCATATTGAAGATCCACATAATCTTGGAGCGATAATTAGAACTGCTGAGGCTAGTGGTGTTAAAGCTATAATAATCCCTAAACGTCGTGCTGCTGTGGTTAGCCAAACTGCGGTTAAAGCATCTGCAGGAGCAATTGAACACATGCCCGTTATTCGCGTATCAAACCTAACTGATGCAATTAAAAAACTAAAAGAAAAAGGGTTCTGGATCGCTGGAACTACACTAGCAGAACGTTCTGAAGACTACACAAAAATTGCAAAAGATGTACCTTTAGCTATTGTAATTGGTAATGAAGGCGAAGGAATGAGTAAAGTTGTTACTAATGAATGTGACTTCTTATATCACCTACCAATGTTAGGGAAAATCCAAAGCTTAAATGCTTCTGTAGCCGCTGGAATAATTATGTATGAAAGAATAAAGTCTAATGATTAAAATATTAAAATCTAA
This sequence comes from uncultured Gemella sp., assembly GCF_963519265.1. GTDB lineage: Bacteria > Bacillota > Bacilli > Staphylococcales > Gemellaceae > Gemella. The sequence goes on from NZ_CAUQNQ010000008.1 coordinate 4,035, forward strand.
AGAAGAGCTTGACCTTGGTTTTGCTCTCCGTATTAAAGTATTTGTCGAAGAACAAAATGTTCCTATCGAACTAGAATTAGATGACAAAGATCATAGTACGAACACTGTTCATATTGGATATTTTAATGATGATAAACTTATCGGAATCGCTCGTCTTATAGATCTTGATAAAGACGTTATTCACATTGGACGCGTTGTTATTGATAAAAAATATCGTGGAAAAGGTATCGGTCGTAAACTTATTATTGGCTGCGAAAACATAGCCAAACAAATTCTAAAAAAAGAAGTAATTATAGAATTAAGTGCTCAAATTCAAGCTGAAAAATTCTATGAATCATTAGGTTACAACCGAATTAATGATAAAATATATTTAGATGCTGGAATTGAACATGTTGATATGAGAAAAATAATTAATTAAATTATTAAAGGAGGCTTTTTTATGAAAAAACAATATTTATTTATTGATGGTTATAATTTACTTTTTCGTATGAAAGAATATAACTTAATAAAAAGCTCTACCTTCCCTACTGAACGTGATGTTCTAATTGATATTTTACGTGAATATGCAGGCGGAAATAATTACATTGTCTACTGCGTATTCGATGCATATCTTACTCGTGCAAAAGAATATATTAAAGAAGAACCACCTATCAGTATTGTTTATACAAAAACTGGAGAACGTGCAGACCAGTGGATAGAAAGAAAAACTCGTGAACTAAGAATTGATCACTTTATTGACATTATAGTTGTAAGTGATGATAACGATGAGCGCAATACTACTCTTGGCTATGGCGCTATTCTAAGAGACTGCCATATGTTTATAAAAGAACTAAAAGATAGAAAACAAAATGTTTCTAAAATAACAAAAAAACATAATTCACGAAAATTAAAAAATAGACATATTCGAATGAGCGATAAAGACAGAAGAAAACTAGAAAATTTCATAAAAAACGGGAAATTTTAAAAATTTGAGAGTGACTTAAAAATTGTGATTTCGGAGAAATCAATTTTGTCGAGTCACTCCCTTTTTAATATTTTGAAAAATCTATACTCTAATTTAAATAAAGCTAATTTCAACTTTTCCTTTATTTGAAATTGCTGTTATTTGTCTTTCCATAGCAGCTGTTGTATTCTTACTGTAATTAATTTGATAATCTTCTTTATTACCTATTATCCTAACAAATATATCGCCAGCATCTGTTACCATATTCACAGAATTTACTTTAGTTTGATCTACTATTATTTTCGCATTATTTTTAGTTTTAATTACTGCATTTTTAATAGTATCCTTAGTAATCTGTACCTTTTTATTGCTAGTAGATAATTTAAGGTTTTCTACTTCAGCTCCATCAACATCTATCTCATCATTACTATTAACAATTAAATTCTTAACATTTATATCAAATACTTTCGAAGTTGCATCTTTATTTTCTATACTAATACTTTTATATTCTTTTTTTGGAAGATATATCGTTAGACTATTTTCATCTGATTCTTCAGCAGTAGAATTAATATTAAGTGAATTATTCTCTGTAGAATAATTATATTTTCCCTTAAAGTTTCCTTTTATTAAAATTGTTTCGTTATCGTGATAATAAATTTTAACATTATTTTTCATTGTGTTAATTTTAACACTATCTATCCCTTTCTCTCCAATCCATTCACTAAAGACTTTATTAGAAGATTCTTTTGTAACATTTTTTTCTGGATTCTCTTTACTAAATCTTACACAACCCGTTGATATAGATACTGTGAATATCCCAATAATTACTGTTTTTAATAATTTTTTCATAGTAATCCCCTCCTACGTTCAGCATACTCCTATAAAAATCAAATGTCAAGAAAAAAGGGAGTGACTAAAAGACTACAGCAATTTTTTATAAATTTACTATAAGCATATCCAATAAAATAAGCAGGACAATTCAATAAGATTGATTTCCAAAAAATCAAAATTTTAAAATTGTCCTACTTTTATCTTTATATAATTATCTCATTGTTACGAATTCTTCAGAACCTGTTGGATGAATTGCTACTGTGTTATCAAAATCACGTTTTGTTGCGCCCATTTTAATAGCTACAGCAAAACCTTGAATCATTTCATCAACACCATATCCAATTCCGTGTAATCCAATAACTTTCTCATCTTCCCCAAGAGTTACTAGTTTCATAAAGCATGGTTGTCTGTGACTAGTTATTGCAGAATACATTGGAGTGAATGATGATTTATAAACTTTAATATTTTCTTCACCAAACTCTTTAATAGCCTGTTCTTCTGTATATCCAATAGAACCAATAGCTGGGTGTGAGAATACTACTGTAGCTACATTAGTATAGTCTAAGTGCTCTTCAGGTTTATTATTAAATAATCTTTCTGATAATCTACGTCCTGCCGCAACAGCAACTGGAGTTAAGGCAAGACGACCTGTTACATCACCAACTGCATAAATCCCTTCTACATTAGTATTTTGGTATTTGTCTGTTGGAATAAATCCACGCTCATCCACTTCCACACCTGCTGCTTCTAAGTTAAGATTTTCAGATAATGGTTTTCTACCGATTGCCCAGATTAATAAGTCAACTGTAGTTTCGCGTCCATCTTCAAGCACTAAAGTAACACTGTCATCAGCATTTTTTACAACTTTTTTAGGAATAGCATTTGTGTGAAGAGTTGGACCTTCTTCATTAATAACTTTTACTAAAGTATCTACTATATCTTTATCAAAAGTTCTTAAAGGACGATCGCGACGTACAAATAAGTGAGTATCAACACCTAATCCGTTGAATACCCCAGCAAGTTCTACTGCGATATATCCTGCACCTACTACAGCAATACGTTTTGGTAGTTGTTTAAGTGCAAATACTTCATTAGAAGTGACACCAAACTCAGCTCCTTCAACATTAGGTATAGTTGGTTGTCCACCAGTCGCTATTAAAATGTGATCAGCTGTATACTGTTCACCATTTACTTCAACTGTATTTTTATTTACAAATTTAGCATATCCTCTTACTAAATCTACTTTATTATTATTTAATCCACGTTCATAAGAACCATGAATTCTATCAATATATGCAGAACGGTTACCTACTAATTTTGAAAAGTCAAATTCTACATCTCCAAAATTAAATCCATAATCATTTGCGTATAGTTTTAAACTTTCAGATATTTGTGACGCATGCCACATAACTTTCTTAGGAACACATCCAACGTTTACACATGTTCCTCCTAATTCATTACCTTCGATTAACAATCCTTTTACACCGTACATTGCAGCTCGGTTAATTGAAGCTATTCCACCGCTTCCTCCACCAATTGCAATATAATCATAATGTTTTGCCATGTTTTCACCTCTATAATATAGTATAGCTTTTATCAATTAAAGATTAGTATTTCCCTTATCTTTTCTTAAGTTAGACTTAATCTCTATATTTCATATTATGCAACATTTAACAATTTAATTCAATAGATATGCTTACATTTGTAATCGAAAATTGAAATCATCTTATTATCAAAGATTTTCAATACCTTTCAATATTTTCCAGTTAAACCTTCAAAGCATTGTTAATGATAAATACTTCTTTTTATGATATAATTTTTCCATAAATGAGGTGATTATATGTTTAACTATATAGAAAAATTAAACTCTATAGAACAATTTAAAACTTTAAAAGAGGAAAATGAAAAAATTGTTTTTGTATTTTCTGCAACATGGTGCCCTGATTGCATCATGCTTGATCGTTATTTAGAAGAAACGATGAACAAGTTTCCAGAAATAAAATTCATCTACGTTAATCGTGATGACTACCCAGAAATATCTCAAGCTCTTGATATTTTTGGTATTCCTTCTTTTGTAGGTTACAAAAACAATGTTGAAGTTAGTCGTTTTGTATCAAGACTTGCTAAAACGCAAAAAGAAGTAGAACAATTTTTAGAGAAAATCTAATTGAATTATAAAAAGGCTCAGCATTTCGCTAAGCCTTTTTATACTACCTTAAATAATAAAGTGGTCCTAATATTTTTTTAATATTTTCAGTTGATTCAAACTTTAGATCTAATGCATCATCAATAGTTTTTATCTTATTGTTTTCTATCATTTCTTCTAGTGTTGACGGAATTACACTTAATTTAAACACCGGAGTGATTTTTAAATCTGATGTAGGAACGATATTATAAAGATCATTTTCTTTAATTTTTTGACCTACAAAAATCTCTTTTGTCCCTTTATCCATATTTACTTTTACTGTTTTGTTTGCAATAAAATGAGATAATGAGTAACCCGATTTAGGTACTACTATTATTTTATTATTTTTTGTAGCATCTCCAATATTATTAAATTCATCAACTCTTAAAACATTAGATGTTCCTTTAGAAAGATTAATATTTCCTTCAAAAGTTTTTTCAAATTCTACATTAAACAACTTTCTATATACTGCAGTAAATTCAATATTTTTTTCTTTTTCTGTAACTACAGCACCTAATTCATTAGTTTGCAATAGCTTGTTTTTAGAAACTCTGATATTTTCTGAGTTTTCACCAGCCATTAAATAATCGCTATTTGCCTGCCAACCTAAGAACTCTTGCTCTGTAACTCCAGTAGCTGTCGGTAAATTAATCATACTATCTATTCTAGAACCTACTAATACCTCTTGACCATCAGACAAGAATTTATCAATACCACGTCCTACAAACTTAACAGTAACCCACTCACTATCCACTTTTTTAAAGTAAATCTCTAAAACTGTCTCTGCTGTAATATAATCATCATCGCTGATTACTTTCTTATTGGATCTAAATAGTACTTCATATCCTGAATTTGGTTTAATTTTTTTACGAAGTTCTGCTAATAACTCCCCTATTTTTTTAGTTTCAGGCCACTCTATATCCTTATCTTTTATACTGTCATCAACCTTACCAAAACGTTTATTGTAATCATCTTGACGAATTTTAATAGTATTAGTATTTTCTTTATAATTTGCTTTTACTATAATACTATTATCAATACTAACTTCAGATAAATCCTTAATTTCATTAATTTTAGAATTATCTTTTGCATCTATAATAGTATAGCTATCAACATGATATTTTTCTCTATCAAAGAACTTAGTATCTATTTCACTTAGTTTCTGACCAGTTAGCAACGTCACTTCTTTCTTAGTAATGCCGTTATCTAATAATATTTTTGTATTATATTTTGCTTCAATTTTTATATTATTTCCTAATACTTGAGAATTTGCAACTTCCTTGTCATCTAAATAATAACCAGAAAAATCATAACTTGAATCATTACTAGTTATATCTTTAATTTCATTTTCTTTAATGAAGTTACCAAACGATACTCCCTGTTTGATTAAAAACTCTTTATTATTCTTCTTAAATTCCGAAGGATATTCTATTTTCACATTATTCCAGTAATCTTTATCCTGAGTTAATTGCACTTCTATTTTTTTCGATAGATATGGAACTTCTATATTCTCCGAACTTGTTTCCTTACCATCTACCAATATTTTAGCTTTTGTATAACTATAATATTTATCAGGTCGATAATACTGTTCCACTTCATATGGTAAAACTGAAACCTTATCATCCTTCGGTGCATTTCTTAATTCAATCGTTCTATTTACTACCTCTTTTTTACCTTCTGTTACAACTAGATTGATATTCTTTTTAGTAAAATATATTTGACTTGATTTAGAATATTCAAGATTCTCTATATTTCCTTTATTATCAATTTCATAACTCATAACATTCATTATTATTCTACTATTCGATACAAAAAGTTTTAGTAAACTTTTATCAACTATTTTACCAGCACCACTATTTTTTAATTGTATTCTAAACATTTCATTTGGAATATTATTATTATCAAGTGAATAGAAAATTAGATAGTTATGTGAATTCTTTTTATAATTCAGTAATTCAGCACTATACTCCAATTCTTCCATATTACTCTGAATTAGATTATTTTTTATAACAGGAAGAGAGTAACTTCTACTTCTAGAGAATAAATCAAAATTAAATATATTATCCCTTAGTACTGTATCCATTACAGTTGTATTATAATCTGTAAAATAATCTGCTTTTATTTCAGTACTCGTAGTTATAGTTAAACTAAAACACAATAGTCCAAAACTTATAATTTTACAATATTTCAACATTTCTCCTCCTTTCTTTCTAATCTCTATTATATCATATTCAGTAAAAACAATTATACATAATGTCATTAAAATGAAATTAAATAATATAATATTTCCGCAAGATATTATTATTTAATTTCTGATATAAGAATTTTTATTTAAATATCACAAAATTGACCTATAAGTGTATCACTTATAGGTCTAATTTTTTATTAATGTTATTTTTAAGCTTCACTTATATTTTCTAACATTATTTGATCATTAGATATACTAACTTCATCATATTCGTAATCATCTGCAAAATCATACAAATACTCCTTATACAGGAACATTTCATTAGAGTAATCCAAAAACTCCTCTTCTGGAGCAGAAAACTCTATTTCATTATAACTTTCATCAGCATAATCTGATAAAATTTCATCTTCATAGTCTATTTCAGTATTGAAGTCCTGGGAATATTCATCATCTTGCCCGTACCTGGGATCCGGCGACTCCAAACTAGATAAGTTCATTGTATACATAAAAATCTCCTTAAATATCTTTTTTATTATTATACATTATACATAATCGTTTAACTTTTTACAAGCAAAAACTATAGTTTTTTCAAAATATTTTTTCGCACCTCATTAAGCGCTTCTACACTTGCTCTATAGCGAATTAACTCCCTATCTCCAACGAATAAACATTCTTTAACAGAAACATCTCCTTGGGCATAAATCGCTATATAAACTAATCCAACAGGTTTCCCACTTTCGTCGCTATTTGGTCCAGCTATACCTGTCGTAGCAATAGCAAAATCACTATTTAAACGTTTTGCTATCCCTAGAACCATCTCACTAGCAACCTCTTTACTAACAGCTCCAAATCTCTCCAAAGTTTCTTCTTTTACTCCTAATGTAGTTATTTTAGACCTATTAGAATAACAGACTATTCCCTCTAATAATGAATCTGAAATTCCACTTTTTTCTACTAACATAGAGGCGATTTTACCTCCAGTTAGAGACTCAGCAATGGAAATTGTATAATTATTTTCAATAAGGAGATTAGCAACTGCACTATTCAATTCCGTTTGCGAGCTTGAGATATCTTCATCTCCAACCAGATAAATATACTCACCAACTCCTTCTCTACTTTCTATTTCTTCTAGCTGACGATTTATCAGCTCTTCACATTTAGTTTTATTTTCTGAACTTGCTGTAATTCGTAGTAGAACTTCTCCTGTTTTCGCGTATAACGCTAATGTTGGATTAGTTTGTCTATCCATTATGTCTTTAATTTTCGTCTCTAACAACGATTCACCAATACCATAAAACCTAACATATTTAGAAATAAATTTTTTCTTACTATATTTCTCTAAATAAGGTTTAACACTTTTTTCAAACATATCACGCATTTCTCTTGGTGGTCCTGGCATTAATATAATACGTTTATTATTTTCTTCAATAATTATACCTGGCGCGGTACCACAAAAGTTCTCTAACACTATAGCACCCTCAGGAATCATAGCTTGTTTTTTATTATTATCTGTTATTACATTTCTACCTGTTCTCGTTAATCTCTCGAGTATTTTTACCCATGAATATTCATGAAAATAGAAATCGCGACCAAAATATTCGGCTACACATTCTTTAGTGATATCATCATCCGTTGGCCCTAAACCTCCAGTTATTATAACAGTATCATTTTCATTAAATGCACTCTCTAAAGTTTTTAGCAACCGTTCTCGATTATCTCCGACCGTTGTTTGTCTAAAAACCCCTAATCCTAGTGCTGCTAATTCTTTTGATAAATATGCTGTATTAGTATTTACAATATCACCCAATAATAACTCTGTTCCGACAGAAACTAATTCAACTCTCATAAATAAACCTCGCAAAATTTACTAATTTTCTTCTCTTAATTCTATTCTACATCATAATAGTTAAAAAATAAATAATCTAGTCCTAGAGTCCTTTCATTAAAAAAAAAGAAAAGTTCAATGAAGTTACTCATTGAACTTTCTTATTATTCTATTCTCTATTTGTATATTTTTGATGTAACTCTAATTGATCTCCCATTAATTCATCAATCGTCACTAATTCAAAACCTTGTTCTGTTAAGTATTGTAGCACTGAAGGTAAAGCATTAATTGATGTTTGGTGAACATCATGCATTAAAATTATTGAACCTGGACGTGCTTTTCTTACTTCTTTCATTATAGAAGCAGTATTACGATTTTTCCAATCTAGAGTGTCAACATCCCACAAAATAAACGACTGATCCACTGCAGCTTGGATAGTTGCGTTAATTCCTCCGTATGGTGGTCTCATTATATGTACATCTTGACCACTTGCTTTTTTCAAAGCTTCAGTAGTATCATTAATCTGACTTTTAGCTTGTTCTAAACTAATTTTCGTTAATAATGGATGACTCCAAGAATGATTCCCAATTTGATGCCCTTCAGCAACAACCTGCTTAATTATCTCTTCATTTCCAGCCACTGCTTTTCCTACCATAAAGAATGTACCCTTAGCATTATATTTCTTCAATAACTCTAAAGCAACAGGTGTTGTATTAGGATTTGGACCATCATCAAACGTTAATGCTACAGCCTTTCTACTTCTTTTCTTAATATAAACTTTATATTTCTCTAAATCTTCTCCTTTTAAATAGGTTTCATCAATATATTTGTACAAATCATTTATAGAAATATCTACTGAATTAATCTCCGATGTATTAGATTCCACAGCTATGCTAAATTTAGAATTATTATATGTAAATTTCCATGTAGCCATATCTTTATCACGTAATTTTGTGATAATTTTATTAATATCTTCTTCAGATGCTCCTTGAACAGCTAATTGTTGTCTTATTCTAACTAAAAATTTCTGTTTAGCATCATCTGGTGAAGTAAATAAACTAGATAAAGTAAATTCGTTATTATCTTTATCTAAATAAATACTTGAAACTATTGATTCTTCAGCAGATGAGATTTTCTTAGATTCAATCTTATACAAAACTTTTTTAAGACTTACTTCTTTTACAGCAGTAAAATCTGACTCTTTATTAACTACTCCATAAAATTCTATCGCTTTAATATCTTTATCAAAATTTAAATTTCCCTCTTGCAATCCTTTAGTAACTACATCTAAGCGAGTTTTTATCTCAGCAGCCTGTTCAGTGCTCGAATTTGGATAATAAACTTTAATATATTTATCCTTTAGCCAGCCAGATTTTACACTACTATCTTTTGCTAACTCTAATTTATCACCATCTTGAACTATTTTTTTTACCTGAGATTGAAAATTATAATCTTGCCACTTTTGATATGCTGTATCTCCATAAAATAATAAAAACGTACATATTGAAATACATAATGCACCTAATAGAATAACGAATTTTTTCATTTCTTATTCCCCTTAAATTTTTTCATTTTATATACTTTCACAATATATTATACATTAAACAATTAAATTACTCCAGTAATATTTAAACAAAAGTATACAACTATTTTTTTATAGATAAAAAGGGAGTGACTCAAAAATCGTGATTTCAGAGAAATCGATTTTGTCGAGTCACCCCCGCACAGTTTATTAGATATCTAAAAAGCTTTTATAAAGCGAATTTAGATGTCAATAAACCACTGCGTCTATGAGTTCGCATATACACTTTTTTTAAATTTAGGACTTTTGGGTCAGCCCCTTTTCTATACTATTTATTCTGCATTCTACGGCCTTTTTTATCGAAGAATTTTTTATCTGTACCACGACGTTCATTACGATTTTTCTTATCTCTATTATCTGAACGTCGGCGTCTATCATTTCCTCTATTCGAACGTCTACCTTTATCTTGTCTACGAGGAAGTGGTTTTTCAAATGATAATTCCACATCAACTTCTTTTTTATCATTTATTAATTTACTAAGTAATATAGTTATAACTTTCTCCGCATTAGTTTCAGCTAACAATTTATTAGCTAAACTATTAAATTCTACATGATTGTTATCCATTTCTGAGATAACTTCATCGAATAATCTATTGTGGCGTGCTTTTTTCACTTCTTCTTGTGAATATGGACGTAACATCTTCATTCTCTCTCCACGAGAACTTTCTATATCTTTTAAATACGGCATTTCTACAGGATTTAAAAATGTTATTGCTACTCCAGATTTTCCGGCACGACCTGTTCTTCCGATTCTGTGAGTATAGCTTTCTACATCTTGCGGAATATCAAAGTTATATACATGTGTAACATCACTAATATCAATACCACGAGCAGCAACATCAGTTGCAACAAGAATTTGTAACGAATTATTTTTAAATTTACGTAAGATTTCCAAACGTTTTGATTGAGTAATATCTCCGTGCAATCCTTCAGCTAAATATCCTTTTGCGATTAAAGCACTTGCAAGTTCATCAACACGACGTTTAGTTCTTCCAAAAACAATCGCTAAGTTTGGATTTTGAACATCTAAGAAACCAACTAATGTTTCTAATTTTTCATTTTCTCTAGCAATTGTTGCATATTCTGTAATATCCGGTTTCAGCTCTTCATCACTCATAGTTTTTATAAGTTTATAATCATTCATGAAATCTTTTGAAAGTTCCATGATTGTTTTTGGCATAGTTGCTGAGAATAACAGCGTTTGATGTTTTGATGTTATCTTTGATAGAATAAATCTAACATCTTCGATGAATCCCATATTTAACATTTCATCCGCTTCATCTAGGACTAAATGTGTTAATGCATCTAATTTTATTGTTCTTCTATTAATATGGTCAATCACACGACCAGGCGTACCTACTATTATTTGTGGACGTTTTTTCAAATCTTGAATTTGTCTTTCAATACTTGTTCCACCAAATACGATGCTAACTTTTAATCCTTTCGCTCTTGACATAAGTCGAAGCTGTTCTCCTACTTGTTGAGCTAGTTCTCTTGTTGGGGCAAGTATTAATGATTGCAATTGATCATTACGCCTTACTGTATCTACTAACGGTATTCCAAAAGCACCTGTTTTTCCTGATCCTGTTTGTGCTTGTGCTAAAATATCAATCCCTGATAATACATATGGAATTGTTTCTGTTTGAATACCAGTTGGAGATATAAAATTCATATTGGTTAGCGACTGAACCGTCTCTTGACTAACCCCTAATTCTTCAAATGTTGTCATTTGTTTCTCCTTAATTTATCCGATTTTATATACTGTCTTATTTATATAACCTGTTAATTATAGCATGAAAATTGAAAATAATAAAGGAATATGGATAAACATCAAAAAAACTTGACGCCCCTTCTATCACTGATGTTTGAAAAATACATAATAAAAATAACAGGAGTGACTCAAAAATCATCATTTCAGAGAAATAAGATTTTGTTGAGTCACCCCCTCACAAAGTTTATTAGATATCTACAAAACTTTTATAAATCAAGTTTAGATATCAATAAACCTCTGTATTTTATAAACTCTTTTTAAAAATATAGGCTTTTTGAGTCAGCCCACTATAACCTTAGCTTCATTGAGAAAATAAAATTTCATGTTCATATTTTCTTACTACATATTTTTATTTGTAATCTCATCAATTTTTTTCGCAATATTTTTTATACTTTGTCCTGAGTTATTCAAATTATTTGTATAAATTAGCAACATATAATCCTTATCGCCAAAAACTAAAGCTGTATCATGATAATTTGTCTCTATAGCACCATACTTACTAGCTACTTTCTTATCCGGAATACCCTCTTTTATCCATTCACCATCATCTGAATCCTCAAGATACTTTAGTAATTCTGGATATTTATCTCGTTCTTTATACAACTTAGTCCATACTACTTCCATCATCGCTGGAGTGATTCTGTTTTTTTGAGCTTCTACCTGTGGTAATGTTACTCCCATTTCTGACAAATACTTAACTACAAAAGCCGAGGCAGTCGCACTATTCCCCATCAACATATTTGTAGCAGTATTATCAGAATACTGAATCATATTTTGAATAACATAATCTAATTTATAACTATCTTGCTTTGTATTGTTTGTTATCTGACCATTACCCTCTTCTAAAAACTTCGGATTATAATATATATCTGCATCCTTAGATAGTTCACCATTTCTAATACGATCATATATCTTCATTGCATAAATAACCTTAATTGTACTAGCTGCAGTAAAGTAATGCTTATCCTCTTGTGCATATCTATATCCTGTAGAAAAGTTCTTATAAACAATACCTATCTCGTTATTACCTTTGTATTGTTCTAGTAGATTTTCCATTGCTTCATTCAATTCTATCTCACTAAGCTTTTTATTTTCAACAACTGGTTCTTCCTGTTTATTTTCTTCATTCTGTGCTTCTTGTTGAGCCAGTTCTTGCTGTTTAATAGCATCTTTCCTAGCCTTAATCTGAGCACCTGCTGAAAATACACCATAAATAATTAAAATCACTGCTGTTGACTCAATTATAAACTTTAAAATTCTTTTTCCAGTTCTCTTCACTACTTTACTCACATCCTTTATCCATATATTCTTATACTAGTGTACTACATATTAACTATTTTAACAATAATAACACGAAAATAATCTTAAAAATAAAATTTACATTTCAATTGAAAATTTATCTACTTTAAAGCCCTTAACCTATCTTTGTTCTTTCCAAAGACTTATTTCAATTGTTAAAAGAGTAATCCAAAGCTTTCTGAATTACTCTTCTATAACTTTACATATTAGTTTTCAAATAAAAATCTTGCTCCGATATCTTAGAAAACCCTATATTCTCATACATATATTTTGGAGTATCATTAGCATCCACTACTAGAATTACATTTTCTTTTCGTTCATTATTTATTGCAAAACTAATTATGTGTTTAGCTATACCACGATTTCTATATTCAGGTGCTATATATAGATTATCAATTTCAAAAAAATTATTTTTAACGATAACATTAGCTGAACCTATTATTTTTTCTCCGTCCTTAGCGACAAGTTGTTTAATATTCTCAGATCTAATATCTTCATAAAGTATCGTCTGATTGTGCTCAGCCCATTCTTCATTGCTTGATTCCATATCTATTTTGTATTGGAATTTTAAATACCTATTTAAATCTGGTTTCTGTAGATATTCAACAGTAAACTCACTTATCTCCTGTTCTACAAAATCTCTAATATTCAAATAATATAGATACAGATTAATCTCACTAAAACTTTCCTTTTTTAAATATTTTTTTAATTTCCTTGATAACGTCACATTCTCCATTGCTGCTAAATGAATAAAGTTGACCCCTTTATCTCTAAAAAAGTTTCTGCATGAAGAGACATAATATTCAAGCTCTTCTATCGTAGTAGGCTCTTTTTTCATTAATAAATAATTTCCACTAAAGTATAACTTAGACTTTATAGTTTGATAGATTACATAACTATCAGTTTCTACAGCCGACTTTGCTCTGGAATAAATATCTTTAAAGCTATAATCCATAATTCACACCTCCTATTCTTAATGTAATTTATCTTATACTAATGATGTCCATGTGGTCCATGATGATGTTCAAAATGATTAATTATTTCTAAAACTCTTGAACTTCCAGTCAAATCATAAACATTTCTTAGAGTTTCTACATATGTTGGATCATCGTGTAAAACATCAAAATATGTAACCACTTCTTCTTCTACAAAATCGATATAATCTTCCTCTTCTGACAGAGCATTTAATGCTGCACCTAGAAGAATCGGATCATCTTTTAGCAACGCATTACCATTATATAAATCATAGATTTTTTCATACTCATATAATGATTTAAGCGCGTGTATAGTTATAAATAATGTTTCTTCCGAAAGACCTTGTGCTGTTAATACCTCTTGCATTAGCGTACGAATAGTGTCATATTGCTGATCTTCTTTATACAGAGAAATTAGATGTAAATAACCACTAATAGCCATTCCCTGTAGTTCTACATATTTTTCTAAGTATCTCTTAGCCTCATCACCTTTTGACATGTGCCCTAAATGTAAGTACGCTTCTGTAAAATCAGGATCAAGAGCAATAGTTTTTAATAGGTGCATTTTAGATTTTTCTAAGTTTTGGATTTGATTATATGCGAATGCTAAAGAGAATAAAATTCCTGGATCCTCATATCCTCTTCCGTTTTGATTATAGAAATCAATAGCCTCTTCAAACAATCCTAAAGCAAATAAATTATCAAATGCAGTTTGGAAATTCTCTAAAGATGGTTCTTCATAAAAAATTCTCTCACTTAAGCTTCTAGCTTTATCTTCTCTTCCTGTTGTTAAATAAATCCCTACTAACTCTTTATCAATTGCACGAATAGCCTCATCAAAATCTGTTCCGGCTCTTGCAGCTAAGAACTTTTCTTCAGCAATTTCATATAATTCATCTTCTAAATATATTAGACCTTCTTGATATAAAATCGCGGGTGTTTTTGGAGAATTATACAATACTACTAACGCATCATCTTTCTTATCTAGATAAAGAAGATTGTGAACATATCCTTCAATAGCTGTGTCCTCTTCTCTGTTTTGTTCATAAATTACTCTTGATAATTCTAAACATTCATCAAATAACCCATTATCTAAAAGTACTGTACGAAACTCCTCCTGCTGCTCTCTATCTAATGCAGAAAAATCTATATCTTTTAATTCCTCTAAAAATTTTTGTAAATCCATCTAATTATCTCTCCTTGCTAACTTATTCATTATAAAAGTTAATTCAGTTTTTACAGTAGAATCAATATTATCGATACTCTTCTGAGCTTTTTCTAAATATTTTCTACTTATAGTCAATGTCTCTGATAAAATCCTATCATTATTTTTTATATAATTTATAATATTTTCTTTTTCTTTTCTACTAGTTCTTTTTGTGAAATTATTAAATAATTCTGGATTTTCTTTCTTCGCTATTAAAGCTGGCAATGTAATATTACCATTCATTAAATCTTGCCCTACCTCTTTTCCAAGATTTTGCGCTCCTCCTGCAAAATCTAAGTAATCGTCAATTATTTGATAGCTCATTCCTAAATAGTAACCAAATGAAAAAGTACTACGTATGTCTTCATCAGAAGCTTTAGCTACTATACTTCCTGCCACACAAGAGAAGGCAATTAATATCGCTGTTTTTCTCTTAATCTTCTTAAGGTAATCTAGTCTTCTAGTCTTAATATTATACAAGCCATCTTCTTGGATAAGCTCACCTATACAAAGTTCCTTTAAAGTCTCTGTCAAATAGATGTGTATTCTCTCATCTTCGAACTTAGCAACTTCTCTTAAAACTACTGCAAAAAGATAGTCTCCTAAATAAAGGGCAAATTCATTTCCATACTGTTTATTCATTGTAACACTTCCACGTCTTGTATCAGCATTATCAATAATATCATCATGAATCAAACTAGCAGTATGAATTATTTCAACTATACTAGCCATCCGAATTATATCTTTTCTATTCAATTCAAAATTTCCTAATTTGGCACACATAAGTAAAAGAAGGACTCTAACCCTCTTTCCACCATTCAGAAAATACTTCTTGATAATTTCATTTAATCTATCATCTTCACTTCTAGTAATATCAAAAATATCTTCTAATACATCATGTACCAAAATTTCATACTGTTTTAACATTCTATTCTCCATTAATCTTATACAAAGATCACCGCTTTACTATCAAATTCTTGAAACTCGATATTATAAAAATTAAACCATGTCTTTATTATACTTAAATAAAACTCTTCCTCACTCATTCTCTTAGTAAGAATTTGAAAGTACCCAACTCGCATAGTTTCAGTCAAAATACTTAACTTATCCAAATCATCTTTTAGTAAACTATAATACTCAAAACTAAAATAATCTCCAAGTAATATTGACTTCGACTCGATAGGTTCGAATCTAGCACTGTGGCTGTGCAAAGAACTTAAAGCACAAAAAATAGCCGTATTATATCTCTCGTTATCAAAATTATATTTCTCTATAAAAGGTATAATATTTAATTTTTCTATTAATCTTTCATTATAACTATATTTTTTCATAATAAATCCTTCATTATTTATCTGTATAAATTATACCACAATATTGTAATTTATTAAAATTTGATTAACTACATTTCAAACAAAAAAATTTATACATTGAATATCCCCGATGATAATAAAAATTAAGAGCAACCTTAAAATCATGATTTAAAAATCACAATCATAAAGTTACTCTATAAATTTATTCATTTTTAAAAATCAATATATTACTATTCAATAAATCTATATCTTTTCTACAACTAATTCTGTATCGTTATTTTTTAATATTTTTATTGTATTAAACTCACTTATTAATATTAAAAACATTACTAATGTAAGAATTGCTTTAGTAGATATATTATCCGTATTATTGCTAATCATACCTAGAAATACATAACAAATTATACTATTATGCCAATTAGATTGTTTCATATACTTCGAATTTTTAAAGCTTATATAAAGACTATATAAACTTATTAATATTTGACAAAACAATAAAATATTACTTAACATACACATTCACCTTTTTTTAAATATAGTAACCTAAAGCATTCTCAAATTTATCCTTACAGATAATTAACTGTATCTTGATATTCCTCACGTCTTTCTTTTCTAACAAATAGCATAATTGCTACAATGAAGTAGAATAGATATACAGGCACTAATAACCCTACTGTTCCAACAGCCACTACAATCGCTAATAATAAGAAAAGTATTCCAGATAAAATACGTTTTTTCATTAGGAATGTCGCTAATAGTGCAACTACAACTAATACGATTAATAGAACTGAATACATCTTAATCCCTTGAATCGTATAGTCAATTATTTGTTCAGCCGATAAATTTACCCCGTTAGAATTTTTAGCAATTTCATCTTTAAAAAGATTTAAAAATTCTTGGTTATCTTTTAAAGCTGAAATTTTAAAAAATGAGTTATACGCTAAAACTCCCGTTAAAACTATTAAAATAAAATTGGCACACCATGCTAAAATTTTTTCTACTGTTCTTTTGAATGGTTTCATAGTAAACCCCTCCTTCTATAAACTCAAGGATTTCCCCTTTAATTAATTATAACATAAAACGTTCCCATAATATATAACAAATCACCTGAATTAGCAAATTTTATACTTGAAATGATAGTCTTTAAAGTCCACTAATTAGAGATTTTTATTATCAATTCTTATACCTTTATCTAAATTTTTATTTCTCTCCAGATACTTTTTATAAAATAACATATGGCATAACCCTACAAAAATGAATAAACCAAATAAATATAATATCTCCCTTGTAATTTGATAGTCATCAATCGTTAGCAATGCTATAAATAAAAGGATTATCAGCTCAATACAATAAAAAATAACTGCTATAATTCTCTGAATTCTATTCAATTTTTTTAGTGATTTTTTCGCATCATCAACAACCCCAATTAGAAAATCAAAAAATACATCAAACATAATTTCTTCTCCTTTATATTCCCCAAAAAATAAAATTCATCTTCTTAATACTATTCAACTTTAATATTTTTATATTAATTAGGGATAGTATATCATATTTTTTACTAATTTCATTTTTTCTATACATGTTTTTTACCATAAACTCTTATTTTTATATAAAAAATCCTCCAAACCGCATGGTTTGAAGGATTACAATCAGTTTAATGTCGTTCACCAAGTGTAAATCTCATCTCGATTTTAAAAACACCATCTTCTGGTGAGTAAGCACGTATTGTTTCTCTATGTTTTTCTGCAATAAGCTGTGCCATAGATAACCCAATACCGTAACCTTTGATTGTACTATTTCTTGATTCATCCAAACGATAGAAACGATCAAAAACCTTACTTAAATCACCTTTTTTAACATCTGCTTTATTTGAAACCTTTAAAATAGCATTCTTTCTATTTTTCTTAAGACAGACTAGTATATCACTATCTTCTGGTGCGTATTTAATAGCATTTTCTAATAAAATATCCATCAACTGAACTATAGAATCCTTTTCACCATAATAATTTAAACCAGAATCTATGTCGATTGCTATATATTTTTTCTGGAAGTTAGCTAACTCATTAAAATCCTCAATCCTCGATTTCAAAGCTTCCGTTAAATTAAATTGTGCTCGCTCGACGGAATCTTTTTCTTCCATTCTACTGAATACTACCAAACTGTTAACTAAACTTGAAAGACGCTCTACTTGGTTATGAATATTATTTGTCCACTTAGAGTCCCCGTGTTCCATTTCTAATACATCAGCATTAGAACTAATTATAGCTAATGGCGTCTTTAACTCATGACTAGCTCCCGTTATAAATTGCTTCTGTTTTATATAAGTCTCTTGTATTGGTGCTATAACTTTTTTAGATACTAAAATAACCAAAATAAGTACTGACACTATCACAACAAAAGAGATTAAAATACTATTTTTCAAAAATGATTCAAAAGAATCCAATTCACGTTGGCAATTTAAAAATAGTATTAAATTTCCAACGTTTGATTCTACTTTTAAAAATCTATAACTACCGATGAAACCACTCGTTTTTCCCACTTTAATAGCTTCGATTACTTTATCTTGCAAGGCATCTTGATCTGGCAATAAAGAATCATCACGATATGCCTTTATTACCCTTCCGATATTATCAACTTTAGCAATAGAAAAGCCATTATAATCTGTAGGACTAGATGAATTTTTCGTAATTACTAAATCATCTCCATCTTCTGTAAAGATTTTAATCAACGCCTGAGATTTTGAGGCTTCTAGAAGAGTTGTGTCTATTCTTTCTTCTAACTTATTAAAATTTATAAAATTTAATGTAATAGCCAATACTGCTACTACAACAGCTACACTCCCAACAGCTGTCGCTATAAATTTTTTCCTAAGACTCTTAAACATCTAGCATCTCCAGTGTATATCCTACATTCCTTGTAGCTTTGATTTGAACATTAGCATCTAACGCTTTTAATTTCTTTCTTAAATACGATATATTAACCCATACTACATTAATTTCAGAATCACTATCATATCCCCAAATTTTTTCTAAAAATTGTTCAGTTTGAATTACATTTCCTGGATTTCGCATTAGTAATTCCATCATTTGATATTCTTTATTAGATAATCTTACTTTATCTTTTTCTGTAGATAACTCAAATGTATATTTACTTAAACTCACATTTCCTAATTCTAATACATTACTCGTAAATGTAGATTGTCTTCTTGTCATTGAACGTACTCTTGCTAACAATTCTCTTGTAACAAAGGGTTTAGTTAAGTAATCATCTGCCCCACTATCTAATCCATATACTTTATCTTCTATTTCTGATTTAGCTGTAAGTAATAATACAGGAGTACTTTTTTTATTTTCCCTTATTTTTTTTACAACTGTTACTCCATCCATCTGCGGCATCATGACATCTAAAATTGCTCCATCGTATTCATCTAACATTAGATAATCATATGCATCTTGTCCATTATCTACTACATCTACAGAATAATTATTATGTTTTAACATTGCTTCAAGTGCATCTGCTAAGTCTTTCTCATCCTCGGCCAGTAATAACCTCATTGACTTTCACTCCTAACTATACTTTTATGTTATTTTCCTAATACAAATCTATTATATATATACTAACTAAAATTAAGTTTAAACTATTATTTAATGTACAAAATATATATTAACGATTTTTTAGTGAAAATCCTATGAAATCTTATACATTTTGTAATATATATAACAAAAACAATGAAGAAGTTATCATTACGATATATTATACCAAAATTCAAACTTATATTCTCATTTTAACAACAAAATTTTAAAATTTTTTAATTATTATTAGTTTCTTCTCATTTTACCTTATTTTGTCTATACATGTCAAAGTTAATGATTAACGTTTTCTAAAACATTAGCCAAAATAATTATTTTCTTCCAATAAGTAGTCCACTTTGAATATAATCTTTCATCCCTTTACCATAGCCCCATTTTTCTGCGTACTCATCCGTAACATCAGAATTAATAATCTGGAACTTAGTAAACCCTGCTTCCTTGATAATATCAGCCATCTCTTCTTCCAGAAGAGCACCTGCTACTCAAGTGCAATGCATTCTGCTAGAATTTTTCCATTCTAATGGCAATTCTTTTTTCAAAATGATATCAGATATTACAAACATACCATCTTCTTTAAGTATACGATATATCTCATCATAAACTTTTTGCTTATCAGGTTCTAGGTTTATAACACAGTTACTAATAACTCTATCTACAGCTTCATTTTCTAATGGGATATTGATTAATTCACCTTTAATAAACTCTATATTATCAAACTTCTTATTATCACAAACCTTCTTCGCTTTTTCTAACATAGAATCTAATCTATCTAGACCATAAAGCGTTCCTACTTTAGGATTTTTCATCTTTGTTATGAAAATATCCATTCCAGCTCCACACCCTAAATCTATTAAAGATTGCCCTTCTTTAATTTTCAGGTGATTAATTGGATTCCCACAAGAAAGTCCCATATTAATTTCATCTGGAAATTCATTAATAATTTTTTCATCGTATCCTAATGACTTACTAAGTTCTTTCGGATCAATTTTTGTCTTTTGTTTGTTTTTTGAGATATTATCATAGAAGTTATCAACTGATAATCTTATTTTTAAATTGTTTTTCATACTTTCACCTATCTTTACTTCATTACTTACTTTAAATTTATTTTCCATCTTTATATTAACTAGAGATTACATCTACTAGTTTTATTAATTTCTTTTCATTTTTTAATTATTTAACACTAATTCTACCATAATAATCCGTATTTTTCTATCCAAAAAAATAAGCCCTAATTAGGACTTATTTTTTGAAAAATTATATTAGTTTATTGTATTCTTCTTCTGTTAAGTAACTTGAAATTGCACCTATTTTTGTAGTTGTTAAACTAGCATAGTTTGTCGCAAATGTTGCCATATCTGACAGTTCTTCTTCTGAAATATTATTAAGTTCATAATTTAATAGTTTAGATAAGAATGAACCAGCAAATGCATCACCTGCACCAGTAGTGTCAACCGCTTTTATATTAGGGATTTCAGTTACTACCTTATGATTTTGATAGTAAACTTCTGCGCCGTGTTCTCCTTTAGTATAAAGAACAACTTTCATGTGGCTGAAGTCTTTTTTTAATGCTTCTTCGATATTAGTAGTTCCTGTTAGGAATTCTAATTCGTTATCAGCAACTTTAATAACATCAACATAAGGTAAGAATTCTTTAATAGTTTCAAGATACACTTTGTGATTGTCCCACAAATTGAAACGTAAGTTAACATCAAAAGAAATTAGCACACCTGCTTCTTTTGCTTTTTTCAGTAGTAAATGATGGCTATCTTTTGATTCTTCTTGAATAGCGATACTTGCGAAGTGAATTGCTTCAATTTCTGATAAATCTACTTTCTCTACATCTTCTTTACTAATTCTTAATGTTGATGAACCTTTGAAGTAAAAACTAAATGAACGGTCTCCAGTTTCATCTAAAGAAACAAATGCTAATGGTGTAAAACTATCTACTTTACGACTCACATATCTACAATCTACATTTTCATTTTTTAAAGTATTTTCTAGGAAATCACCAAAACCATCTTGTCCTAATGATGTTAATAAATAACTCTTGTGTCCTAGTTTCTGTGCAACACACGCAACATTAGCTACACATCCACCAGCCTCTTTTTTAAATGATTTTACTTTATCGATTGTTCCTACACCTTCTCCAATAAAGTCAATTAGCATTTCTCCTATACATAAAACTGCCATTTTAGTTCTCCTCTCTAATTTCGATTGCTCCAAGTTCTTTTGCTACATAATTAGTAGCTAATATTTTTACATCGTGATTTTCTGGATAGAATCTTGTCGAAATTGTAAATGATCCACCATTAGCAAATAATTCAATTGATGAACTATCAAATACTATTTCTACATCTTCTAAATCCAATTTATATTTTCTATCATTTCTTCCGTAACCACTAGTACCAAAAGAAATTTTTAATTCGTTATTTTCATAGCTTACTTTAAAATCAGCTACACTGATCTCAAAACTTTCTCCATGTTCTTGTTTATAATACCATGTATTTTTATTAAAGTCATTAGTTTTAATATTGCTACCTAATAAATCTTTCACCGATTTATGTAAGGTTTGTCTAACTTTTCCATCTTTGTAATTTACTACACGAGGCACTGTTAGACAGTTTTGATAACCAAACTTTGTAGTCGGATTTGTATAACTACTATCCGGCACATACATCCAACCGATTAGTACACGATTATTATCCTCATCTAAAAATGTTTGTGATGCATAAAAATCATGTCCATAATCTAATAGTGTGAAGTTCTCTAGTTTATCTACATTTTCAATTCCTTCTTCTACAACAGAATATCCAATTTGATACATATTTTCATAATATGGGTACATTCTTGTAATACCTTGAGGTGAAAACATAAATATTTCTTTTCCATCTACTTCGAAATAATCTGGGCATTCCCACATAAATCCTAGATTTTTTTCTGAGTAAATAGTTTTATACGGTTTAAGAGTATCCTTATCGAATACTAATAAACATCCATAATCATTGCTATCTCTAGCTCCAAGAACTAGATAGTTTTTTCCATTTTTTTCAAATATTTTAGGATCTCTAACATGATTTGACATATTAGGATAATCATCTGTTGTTAACAGACATTTTTTCTCAGTAAAATTAATTCCATCTTCCGTTTCAAAAAATATGGTATTATGACCACGTCCTTCATGAACGTAGTCATAATCACCTTTATATTTCACATTTCCTGTGTAGTAGAAGACAAGTTTTCCATCTTCTATATTAGCACTTCCTGAATAAACACCACTTTTTTCTTCTTCTATAGTTGGTGTAAGAAATACGCCACGATCTTCATAATTTTTTAGGTCACTACTAGTATAGTAATACCAAAGTTTTAACCCACCTTCTACTTCGTAAGAATATTGGTGAAAAATATGATATTTACCTTTAAAATAGGCTAATCCATTCGGATCATTAAGCCAACCCTTAGTAGGTTCTAAATGAAGATTTTGTTTCCAGTTATTAGCTAGCATTTACAAGTTCCTTCTTAGTTTTGAAGAAGTATGCTGTTACTGAGAATGAAACGATAAATGATAATGCTAAACCAATACCAAATGTTGACCAGTGGTTAGCAGGAATTGATAAGAATCCTGGAAGACCAGCTGCTCCTAATGCTGATGCAAATACTTTGTTTAATCCAATCCATGCACTTCCTACCGCACTTCCTGCAATAGCTCCGTAGAATGGATATCTAAGTCTTAAGTTAACCCCGAACATAGCTGGCTCTGTAATACCTAATAATGCAGAAATTCCAGATGCTGATGAGATTGATTTCATTTTTGTGTTTTTAGAAAATACTAATACTGCAAGAACCGCTGCACCTTGTGCTACGTTAGACATAGATGCGATTGGGAAGATAAATGTTAATCCTGTTGCAGCTAGTAATTGAGTTTCGATAGCAGAGAAGCTTTGGTGTAATCCAGTGATTACGATTGGTGCGTAGAATAAACCGAAAATACCTGCTCCTACGAATCCACCTTGCATGTATAACCATTGTAATCCTTCACCTAATAAAGTACCAGCTTCACGAAGTACAGGTCCCATCCATGCGAATGTTACAAATCCAGTTACGAATAATGAAACTAATGGTGTAGTTAAGTTATCTAACCATGATGGAGTTACACGACGTAAAAATTTTTCAATTGTCGCTAATAACCAAGCAGCTGCAAGGATTGGTAATACAGTTCCTTGATATCCTACTTTAGCAATCTTAAATCCGAATACATCCCAGTATTGAAGAGATGTAAGTCTTTGTAGACCATCAACTGCTTGACCACTTTGGTTAACGATATCTAATGCTGGAGCAAGAAGTTGGTTTGTAGATGGATCTAATTTACCAAATACATAGAAGTTCATTACATCTGGGTGAACCATTAACATCGCTAGTGCAGCACCTAGATATGGATTACCACCAAAACGTTTAGTAGCAGAGAAACCAATTAATACAGGTAAGAATACGAACGGTGCATTAGCAAATACGTTAACCATATCAGCAAGACCTGCAATACCTGGATTAGCTTCAATAACTGATTTACCAGTGTAGAATAAATCTTTAGCTGTTAAGACGTTATTGATACCCATTAAAAGACCACCAGCAACGATCGCTGGGATAATCGGAACGAAAATATCACTTAACATTTTTACAAAACGCTGTAGTGGATTTCCTTTTGGTTTTTTAACAGTTTCACTTGAATCTTCTTCACTATTTGAAGCAGCACCTTTAAATACTTCATTATATGCCGCGTAAACTTGTTGAACAAGACCACTTCCGAAGATTAATTGAAGTTGACCATTGTTAAAGAATACACCTTTAACACCTTCGATATCTTCTAATTTTTCTTTATTATATTTTTTTTCATCGTTTAATTCTAAACGAAGACGAGTTGCACAGTGAACAACAGATCGTAAGTTTTCTTGACCACCACTATGTTCAACAACTTCTTTTACAACTTTTTTTAAGTCCATAGTTCTTTCTCCTTTGTATTTTTTTATGATAATGACTCTTAACGTTTACCAAACAGTAATGGTAACGTTACTTTTTTATTGTACACCTCTTCTACCCCAAATGTCAATAGAAAAAAGTAACGTTACCATAAATATTTTTTAAAGCTTCTTACTCCTTGCTTGAAAATAGTAATTTTGATATAATCTAATAGCATAAAAATACTATAGAAAGTGAGGTTATCATGGATTTTAAGATTTATAATTTATTTTCCAATGTTCTAAAAAATATAAATCGTTATAAATTTACATATATATCTATTGCCGCAATTATTCAGCTAATGCTTATTTGTGGTTTATGGCTCATTTCTAGAATTTTTCAACTTGCTCTTACTCTTGCAGGTGAAGAGCATTTAGATAAAAACAATATTCTACATATCCTTACTAATCCCTATAGTTTTGTAATTTTAAACTTACTAGTTCTTATTGTAGCATTTTTTATGTTTATTGAGTTTTCTATATTGACCTTCACCATTTACGGTCAATTAACAGAAAAACAATATTCTTTTCGAAGCATATTAGACAATGCATGGAATAAGACGAAGAATCTTGCAGGGTTTCAAACCTTATTTTTTATATTCTACTTTTTAATAACCATACCTACTATAAATCTTGGGGTAAAATCTGTTCTTGCAAAGAATTAATTTATACCAAAATTTATAAGTAGTGAAATTATGAAGACTAACAGTGGGCTTATCGTATGGGGATTAATTATGATAGTTTTTGCTTATCTAAATCTTCGACTAATTTTTACCCTTCCACTTACTGCTGTTGGAGATGAAAATATACTAGATAGTATTAAAAGAAGTTGGGAACTTACAAAAACTGGCAAAAGAAAACTAGTCTTAACTATACTATTATTCGAAATAATATATTTATTAATTGCTGCAGTTTTAACTGGTGTAATTACATACATTTGCATCTATTTCGATAATGACGGTAATAATCCAGTTATACAAACACTATTTTTCTCTTCGATAAGTGGAATTGTCTTCTTTTTAGGTGTTATTTCAAAAGTAACGGTTATAACTTCATTAATAACTGTTCTAATAGATCATAACGAAATATCCGAAAAACTGGTTAATAATCTTAATGAAAATAAGAAAAAATCAAGATTAGTAGTAACATTGACCACAGTAATTATAGTTGTTGCGGTTCTTGTGAATGGTTTTAATATGTACGGAAACGGTGTTAACAAAAACATTGAGACTATAGCTCACCGTGGATATGTTGCTAAAGGTGTAGAAAATTCAATAGAAGCGCTCGAAGGGGCGGCTGAAATTGGTGCTGATTACGTAGAATTTGATATTATTCTAACAAAAGACAATAAATTTGTAGTAATGCACGATTATAATTTAAAAAGACTCGCAGGAGTGAATAAGCGAGTTCAAGATATGAATTTTGATGAAGTAGTAGGTTTAACAATTAAACAAGGTGATTATACTAGTAAAATTCCATCATTAGAAGAATTTATAAATAAAGCGAAAGAATTAAACATGAATCTTGTAATCGAACTTAAACCTCATGGAGCAGAACCACCTAATTATATCGACATATTGATTGATGAAGTTAAGAGATTAAAACTTGAAAATTATAAATTTATGTCACTAAACTCTAAAGTTATGGAAGAACTAGAAACAAAAGTACCAACCTTGGAAACTGGTTATGTTATTCCTCTTCAATTCGGAAATTTTCATCATAGTAATGTTGACTTTTTCGTCATAGAAGACTTCTCATATAGAGACCGTCTAGTCGAGCAAGCTAGAAAAGAAAATAAACAAGTTTTTGTATGGACTATAAACGATCCAGCGTTAATCACCAAATATTTACAAAGCCCCGCAGATGGTATTATTACTGATGAACCCGAACTTGTGAAAGATGAAAAAGATATTTTGGAAAATAATTATACTTATTATGATAAGATACTAATACTAATCAATATTTAATAATAACCTCGACTGAAATTATTATAACATTTCAGTCGAGTTTATTTATATCTTAGAATAAGTATTTTTTACAAGTCCTATATAGTTTTTTCTATCTACTAAGTTTGAAATTATTATTCTTTCTCAGTAATATTTCACTATTATTTATATATTTTAGAATATAAATAATTTTTCTGAAATTCGCTGATTAACTACCTAAAAAAAATAATAATATTATTTTTATTTAATTATCATTAATTAAAGCGTTTGCTTAACTTGCTTTTATTTTCTATAAAAAAATATTTAGTTTATAAATTTTTTTAAAATAATTTCACATTGAATTTTATATATTTATATCTTATACTTGTATATGTAGATAACAAAAGGAGCTATATATATTATGAAAAATAAAAAACTTGTTATGTCTATTTCTTCAGTATTAGCTACAGTCGTTCTTGCAACTGGATGCGCACAAAAAACTGAAGAAAAAAAAGAAGAAAATAAGAGTGGAGATAATAAAATAACTCTTACTTATGATCAACTTAGATCAAGAGAAAATACAATGGGAACACTATGGTATCAAAACGCTGCTGAAGTAGATGCATTATACCAACAAGGTTATAACGTTGCTACTAATAAATTAAAAGAATTATTAAAACAGCCTACTGATAAACCTTATTCTATCGTATTAGATATTGATGAAACAGTATTAAGCAACATTCCATTCCAAGTAAAAATGATTAAAGATGGAACTGCATTTAATCCTAAATTATGGGATGAATGGGTTCAAAAAGCAGAAGCGAAACCTGTAGCTGGAGCTAAAGAATTCCTACAATTTGCAGATAAAAATAAAGTTCAAATCTACTACATCTCAGATAGAACAGATGCTCAAGTGGATGCAACTATTAAAAACCTTGAAGCACAAGGACTACCTGTTCAAGGTCGCGATCACCTAATGTTCAAAAAAGAAGGTGATAAATCTAAAGAAGGACGTCGTCAAGAAGTTTTAAAACACACTAACCTTGTTATGTTATTTGGTGATAACTTAGTCGACTTCGCTGAATTCTCTACTAAATCAGAAGCTGATAGAGATAAAATGTTTGAACAATTAAAAGCAGAATTTGGTGATAAATTCATCATCTTCCCTAACCCTATGTACGGATCATGGGAATCTGCAGTATACCAAGGTGAGAAAAAAGATGGTAAAGGGCAATCAGAAGCTCGTTTGAACGCCTTAAAAGGATACTAATTTAAAAACAATAACAAATTAATTTAAATAAAAAATATAAGTGACTTAAGATGTAATAATAAAAAAATGTTATTAAGTCACTTATATTTTTTTTTATTTTAGAAAATAATTTACTTGATTGATTATCATTACGGGAGTATAATCGTAAATAGGAAGCTTTTTCAAGCTTCAATCATTTATTTAAATATTTTATTTTAAAATAGGAGTTAAAAATGAAGAAAAATAATTTTAAATACGTTCTTATACCAGCATTTGCAGCTGCAGCATTATTCCCTGTTTTAGCTAACGATAATCAAGCTAAAGCTAATGAGGATAAAAATGCAACAACTTCTACTGTTAGTAAGCCAGAAACTACTGATGCAAAACCATCTAATGTTCCTACTACTAACAATGTTGCAGAAACAACACCTACTACCCCTGCTAGTCCAGCTAACAGCGTAAAACCAACACCAATAAATAACAATCAAACAACTAATAGTGCAAGTGTTATTAACAACGAAACTGTTAAAACAAAAGCGCCATTAACTGTAGCTGAATATAAGCAAAAAAGTGCTTTAGAACTTGCTCAATTAATTCGTGAGAAAAAAGTTACTAGTACAGAACTTGTTGACTTAGCTTATAAAGTTATTGCAAAAGAAAATCCTAAATTAAATGCTGTACTAACAACTGAAAATGGAAAAATTCCTAAAGCTATTGTTGATGAAGCATATAGAACTGCTAAAGAAATAGATAATCGTATTAGTGCTGGTAAACTAGCTGCTAATCCTGTAGACTGGAAAGCACAACCATTTTTAGGTGTACCTGCTTTAATTAAAGGTCTTGATCAACTTAAAAATGGTGACTACACTAATGGTGTATATCTAAACAAAGGTAAAATTGCTGACGAAAGTGGTCCTGTAGCTAAAGAATTTGCTAAATTAGGTTTTGTTATACTTGGTCAAACTAACTACCCAGAATTAGGAACTAGAAATATCACAGATTCTAAATTATTTGGACCTGCTGGTAACCCATGGGATCCTAGTCGTAATACTGGAGGATCTTCAGGAGGAAGTGCTGGTGCTGTAGCTAGTGGTATGGTACCTATAGCTAGTGGTAGTGATGCTGGAGGATCTATCCGTATTCCTTCTTCATGGACTGGTCTTATCGGTTTAAAACCTACTGGACACGTGGTTAAATTCCCTCTAGTAAAAACTATCGAAGATGCTAAAGCTTACTTTGAAAAAACTGAATTAAGTAAACCAAAAACGTTAGTAGAACCACCTAAAGATTTGAAAAAATTAAAAATAGCCTACACTCTTAAAACTCCACTTAAAGATCTTGAATTAAGTGAAGTTGCTAAAAAAGCTATTTTAGAAACAGTAGATTTCCTAAGAAAAGAAGGATTTACTGTTGAAGAAGTTAAAGAATTCCCTATCGATGGATACGAAGGAATTAAAACATATACTGTAGGTGGTATCGGTGAAGAAAGTTATGTTGCAGCTGTTAAAAACGTAACAGAACAAAACAAACGTCAACTAGATCCTACAACTTACGGATTAGGAACTTCTTCATATATGGGACCAAATGCAAATACTGATGTTTCTTCAGTAAAACCATTATCTACATTTATAGATCAAATGAATGCATTTTATAAAAAATATGATTTATTCTTAGTTCCAACTAACGCAGTTACTGCACCTTCTAATGATAAAAAAGTTGATCCATATGTAGATCCAGCTGTTGAAGAGCAACTATATAATATTAATAAAATTAAAGATCCAAAAGAAAGATTTGATTTATTAATTAAACAATGGTTACCGATGACAAGACGTTCTCCATATACTTGGGTGTTTAACTTATCTGGAAATCCTGCGATTTCACTACCAACATATCTAAGTGATAAAAATCTACCATTCGGTGTAATGTTCGCAGCAAAAGACAATTCAGAAAAAGTTCTTTTAGAAATTGGTCAATACTTCCAAGACAGACATCAATTCAAAATGAACCCAGCTATTAGAAGCTCAAATATTTCAGAAAATGGAAATAAAATAGGAATAAGTAAAGATGGAACTAAATTTGAATACGCAGTTCCAACTTACGCACCTACTGTTGCAGAATTACCAACCTTAAATATCAACAATGGAACTATTACTACTCCAAGTAAATCTGAAAATTCACTAAATTTATCTGTTAAAGGAGAGAAAAAAGTAGTAAATACAAACTCAACTAAATTAAATTCAACTCCTAAAACTCTTCCAAATACAGGAGAAAGTACAAGCAACTTCCTATCAGTAATCGGGCTTTCATTCCTTGCTTTAATAGGATTACTAAAACGCAAAAATAATAATTAGTATTAAATTAATTTAAAATACGGTTGATTCCTATAATTGACCGTATTTATTTTGTTTTGAAAAAATATTTTTCTATATCCTTAACTGCTATTCTATCTATATAGAAAACCCTGTTAATATTTTTTTCATTTCATCTAACTATTTTCTTGATTGATAATTAGTATAGGAGTATAATGGTATGTAGAAAGCTTTTTCAAGGCTTAAATAATTATTTTAAATAGGAGTTAAAAATGAAAAAAAATAATATTAAATATGTACTTATTCCTGCCTTTGCAGCTGCTACATTATTTCCAGTATTAGCTAATGACAATCAAGCTAAAGCTAGTGAAGATAAAGCAACAGCACCGTCGAATGTGACTAATACAGTTAATACTAACGATAAACCTGTTGCTGTAAACAACTCTACAAATAATGCTGTTGTTTCAACAACTGCTAGTCCTGTTTCTCCAGTTAACACTGTAGTACCGACTTCTAGTAACAATGAATCAACAAACAGTGCTAGTGTTGAAAACAAGGAAGTTGCTAAACCAACAATTCCATTCACCGTAGCTGAATATAAACAAAAAAGCGCTCTAGAACTCGCAAAACTAATTCGTGAGAAAAAAGTTACTAGTACAGAACTTGTTGACTTAGCTTATAAAGTTATAGAAGAAGAAAATCCTAAGTTAAATGCTGTTCTTACTACAGAAAATGGTAAAATTCCTCATGCTATTGTTGAAGAAGCATATAAAAAAGCCAAAGAAATTGACAATCGTATTAGCGCAGGAAAACTAGCTTCTAATCCTGTAAATTGGGATGAACAACCATTCTTAGGTGTTCCTACATTAATTAAAGGATTAGATGCTTTGAAAAACGGAGATTCTTCTTATGGTGTGTATTTAAATAAAGGTAAAACATCTTCAGTAAGTGGAGCTGTTGCGAAAGAATTTGAAAAACTAGGTTTTGTTATCCTTGGACAAACTAACTACCCTGAGTTTGGAACTAGAAATATTACTGACTCTAAATTACTAGGGCCTGCTGGTAACCCTTGGGATCCTAGTCGTAACACTGGAGGTTCTTCAGGAGGAAGTGCTGGTGCTGTAGCTAGCGGTATGGTATCAATCGCAAGCGGAAGTGATGCTGGAGGATCAATTCGTATTCCTGCTTCATGGACTGGTCTAATCGGTTTAAAACCAACTGGACATGTTGTTAAGTTTCCACTAGTAAAAACTATTGAAGATGCTAAAACATATTTTGATAAAACAAAAATCAGTAAACCAAAAACTTTATTAGAAGTTCCTAAGGACTTAAGATCACTTAAAATTGCTTATTCATTAAAAACACCATTAAAAGACGTTGAATTAAGTGAAGATGGTAAAAAAGCTGTTCTTAAAGCTGTTGATTTTCTAAGAAAACAAGGTTTTACTGTTGAAGAAGTAAAAGAATTCCCTATTGATGGCTATGAAGGTATTAGAACATATACAATAGGTGCAATTGGTGGTGGTTATACTGCGGCAGCGAACTTAGCTAAAGAAAAAAACAAACGTGATTTAGATCCTGCAACTTATGCATTAGGGACATCATCTTACAATGGAAAAAATGCAAATACAGATATTTCATCTGCAAAACCTGCTACAGTTTACTTTAACCAAATGAATGAATTCTACAAAAAGTATGATTTATTCTTAATGGCTACTAATGCAGTAACAGCACCATCAAATGATAAAAAAGTAGATCCTTATGTTGATCCAAAAGTTGAAGAGCAACTTTATAATATTAATAAGATCAAAGATCCAAAAGAAAGATTCAATCTACTTGTTAAACAATGGGAACCTATGATGAGAAGAACACCGTTCACTTGGTTATTCAACTTAACAGGAAACCCTGCAATATCATTACCTGTTTATAAGAGTACGAACAACCTTCCTCTTGGTGTTATGTTCGCAGCTAAGAACAACTCAGAAAAAATACTTCTTGAAATGGGACAACTATTCCAAGATAACAATCAATTTGTGATGCATCCAAGTGTAAGAAACACAGTTATTTCTGAAAATGGTAATAAAGTTAGAGAAAATGAATATGGTACAAAATATGAATATTCAGTTCCTTCTGATGCTCCTGTTGTATCAGAATTACCAGAACTAAACATTAACAACAATACAGTTACTGTTAATATTAAATCAAAAGATAAAGATATAAGCGTTGATTTATACTCTACAGATAATAAAGATTTAACTTTATCTGCCAAAGATATCACTAAAAATGTAGATTTAGAAAATCTAAAAGATAAAGTTGTTGCAGATGCTAACAATAGTATTAAAGACAAAAAAGATATTACATCAATTAGAGTTGTAGATTTAGAATTACAAAAAGATAATAAAACAGTAAAAGTTGATGTTCCAAGAACAGTAAAAGTTGCTTTACTTCAAAATGAACAAAACAAAGATATACTTGTTTATCATATTAAAGAAGATAATTCTATTGAACTAATTCCTTCATTTGTAAATGAAAATAACCTACAGTTCACAGTTGATCACTTTAGTAAATTCGCAATTGTTGCTAAGATTAAAACAGCATTTGCTTCAAGTGAAAAAGATATTAATTCATCAGCTGTTCAAGAAGAGAAAAAATTCACAGTAATAGATACTAGAGGAGTAAACTCAACTCCTACTAATGCACCAAAAACTCTTCCAAAAACTGGTGAAACTACAGGTAAATCTCTAACTGCAATTGGACTATCACTTCTTGCTATAGTTGGATTATTAAAACGTAGAAAAAATAATTAA
This sequence comes from uncultured Gemella sp., assembly GCF_963519265.1. Taxonomy (GTDB): domain Bacteria; phylum Bacillota; class Bacilli; order Staphylococcales; family Gemellaceae; genus Gemella. The sequence goes on from NZ_CAUQNQ010000008.1 coordinate 37,039, forward strand.
TTAGAATAATATTATAACCTCGGAAATAAATTTCTATTATGAAACCTAAATTCCGAGGTTTTTTGTTTCTTTATAAATTTCAAAACATAATATGAAGTAATCTCAGTATATAATAAAAAAATGTAGTCCATAATAAATATGAACTACATTTCTTCTTATAATTGTTCAGCTACCTTCAGACGAGCACAAGCTTTAGCTAAAGCTAGTTCAGCACGTCTTACATCAAGACCTTCTTCTTTTTTAGCAAGACGATCTTCTGCACGTTGTAACGCTCTTTTAGCACGTTCAACATCGATATCTTTACCTAATTCTGCTGTTTGAACTATAATAGTTACTTCGCCTTTATGTGTTTCCACAAATCCTTCACTTACAGCTAGATACTCTTCTCGTCCATCAGGAAAATTCACTTTAAGAGGACCAATCTTTAATGACGCTACCATAGGAACATGGTTAGCCATTACACCAAGTTGTCCACTTGTAGTTCCCAATACAACCATAGAAGCTTCTTTTGCGCTATAAGCTTCTCCATTAGGAGTAACAATGCTTACACTTAAAGTATTCATTTATTTACCTCCTATTTGTATTATACTTCTACTCCTAGTTTACGAGCTTTTTCTAATACGTCTTCAATTCCACCAACTAGACGGAATGCATCTTCAGGAATATGGTCATATTTACCATCTAAAATTCCTTTGAATGCTTGTACTGATTCAGATACTGGTACGTATGAACCAGGTTGACCTGTGAATTGTTCAGCTACGTGGAAGTTTTGAGATAAGAAGAATTGAACACGACGTGCTCTATCAACTGTTTTCTTATCTTCATCACTTAATTCATCCATACCTAAGATGGCGATAATATCTTGTAATTCACGATATTTTTGAAGAGTTCTTTGAATTCTTGTCGCAACTTGATAGTGTTCTTCTCCTACGATTTCAGGAGCTAGTGCTCTTGATGTAGAAGCAAGTGGGTCAACTGCTGGGTAGATACCCATCTCTGTTAACGCACGCTCAAGGTTTGTTGTTGCATCTAAGTGAGCGAATGTTGTCGCTGGAGCCGGATCAGTATAGTCATCGGCTGGTACGTAAATCGCTTGGATAGATGTAACAGAACCTTTTTTAGTAGATGTGATACGTTCTTGTAAACGCCCCATCTCTGTAGCAAGTGTTGGTTGGTAACCAACGGCTGATGGCATACGTCCTAATAACGCAGAAACCTCAGAACCTGCTTGTGTGAAACGGAAGATGTTATCGATGAATAGAAGCACGTCTTGTCCTTCTTCATCACGGAAGTATTCCGCCATTGTTAATCCTGTTAATGCTACACGCATACGAGCACCTGGTGGTTCGTTCATTTGTCCGAATACCATGGCTGTTTTGTTAATAACACCAGAATCTTTCATTTCATAGTATAAGTCATTTCCTTCACGAGTACGTTCACCTACACCTGTGAATACTGATAATCCACCGTGTTGTTGCGCAACGTTGTTGATAAGTTCTTGGATAAGAACCGTTTTACCAACTCCCGCACCACCGAAAAGACCGATTTTACCACCTTTAATATATGGTGCAAGTAAGTCGATAACTTTAATACCTGTTTCAAGAACCTCAACGTGAGTTGATAATTCTTCGAATGTTGGAGCTTCTTTGTGAATTGAATCTTTACGAACTTCTGCTCCTGCTTCTTCACCGTGGTCAACTGCTTCACCTAGTACGTTGAATACACGACCTAATGTATAGTTACCTACAGGAACCGCAATTGGTGCTCCTGTATCTACTACTTCTGCTCCCCTATTTAATCCATCAGTAGATGACATAGCGATTGTTCTTACTACGTTATCACCAATTTCTAGAGAAACTTCAAGAACTAATTTTTCTTTTTTCCCATCGCCTTTTTCTATATAAACTTCTAAAGCGTTTAATAGATTTGGCATATGCCCTGATTCGAATTTAACATCTACTACAGGTCCCATAACTTGGAGAATATAACCTTTATTCATATGTTGTATGCTAACTTAATAGCTTCTCCTTTCTCATTACTATTTTGTTGCTGCTGCTCCACTTACAATCTCTGTAATTTCTTGTGTAATTGCAGCTTGTCTTGCACGATTATATTTAATCGTAAGTGTATCAATAATATTTCCTGCATTATCAGTTGAATTTTTCATTGCTGTTTTTCTTGCAGAATGCTCACTAGCTTTACTATCTAATATACTTCCATAAATCATACTTTCTGCATATTGAGGTAGTATTACATCTAGTACAGCTGTCTCACCAGGCTCAAATTCGTATGCTCCTGTAGGCTGTTGCTCTTCAGAATTTGCGAATTTGTCTGTATTGTCAATAGGAAGAACTTTACTTTCAGTTACAACCTGTTGGATCATACTAACAAAGTGGTTATAATGTAAATAAATTTCATCGTATTCTTTATCAATAAAGTATCCTACTACTTTATTAGTAATTTGTTTAACCTGAGTGAAACTTGGCTCATCTGGTATATCTCTATAACTATCAACTACATTATAGCCATTTTTTCTAAAGAATTCTGCCCCATAATTACCTATAGCAACAATACCATACTCGCTATTAGCATGTCTTTCATTAACAGTATTAACAAAGTTTCTAATAACGTTTGAGTTGAATCCTCCACATAAACCACTATCACTAGTAATTACCACATAAAGAGTTTTCTTAGCTTCTCTTTTTTCTAACATCGGGTGTTTAATACTAGAACTTTTACCAAAAATTGTTCCCATCACCTCTTGCATTTTTTGCATATATGGATTAAATTTTTGTGTATTTGATTGTGCTTTTAAAAGCTTAGAAGTTGAAACCATCTCCATCGCTTTTGTAATATGACTAGTTTTCTTAGTAGAATTGATTTTGTTTTTTATATCTCTTAGTGACGCCAATTAGTTCACCACCTTTACTCTACTACTTATCATCTTAAGCAAAAGTTTTTTTGAATGCAGCGATTACTTCATCCATAACTTCTGTTGCTGGTAAGTCTTTTGTTTCAATAATGTGCTTAACTGCTTCATTTTCATGAGCATCTAAGTATGAATATAATTCTTGTTCAAATCTGTGAATATCTTTAACTTCTACATCATCTAAGAATCCGTGAGTTAAAGCATAAAGAATCATAACTTGTTTTTCTACTGGAATTGGTTTGTGTAAGTCTTGTTTTAAAACTTCAACTGTACGTTTACCACGTTCTAGTTTTTCACGAGTCGCTGGATCTAGGTCAGAACCGAATTGAGCAAAGCTTTCTAACTCACGGTAAGATGCTAAGTCAAGACGTAAAGTACCTGATACTTTTTTCATCGCTTTAATTTGCGCAGATCCCCCTACCCTAGATACCGAAAGTCCGGCGTTAATCGCTGGTCTAATACCTGAGAAGAATAAATCTGATTGTAAGAAGATTTGTCCATCTGTAATTGAAATTACGTTTGTTGGAATATATGCAGAGATATCACCTGCTTGAGTTTCTACGAATGGTAGGGCTGTGATACTTCCTCCACCGAAATCTTCATTTACACGAGCAGCACGCTCTAGAAGACGAGAGTGTAAGTAGAATACGTCCCCTGGGTATGCTTCACGACCTGGTGGTCGTTTTAATAGTAATG
>NZ_CAUQNQ010000009.1:0-40258 GCF_963519265.1 uncultured Gemella sp.
CTGAGGTATTCACATTCTTTACAAAACCTATTGGGGTAAAACTACCTCCATATTTTGACATTGCACATTTTGATGAAATGGCTAAAATTCTTAATAAATATCCACTTACGTATGTAAAAACACTTATGTAAGAGGGGGACGTTTTTATTTAAAAATAATATCAACGATATTAAATATATATCGCCTTTGAGTTTTTACTTTAGTTGCTGTTACGTTAACTTTTATAGTTTTAATTATAGTGTTTAAAAATTCTATTTTTTCTTCGATATCCATTACTGAATACAACTTTTCAAAATTAACCATTAGATCAGAAATGTTATTTTGTTTTTTCGAATTTTCAACTATTGTATTATATTCATTTTCTTCTTTTTTAATTAACTCAATTTGTTCGTTAACCTCATTTTGTAACCTCTCTAATTCTTCATCAGTTAGCAATTCATTTAACCACGCTTTTTGAAGTTTAAACTTTTTATTTTCAAGGTTATCTAATATTTTTGAATAGTCTTTTTTTTCAATTTCTTTTTGTTCAAATTTTATTTTAAAATCATGTTTTAGATATTTTAAAAATATCTTTTCAAAATTACCTTCTGATATTGAAAAGTTTTTACCTCGCAGCATACAGTAGTTACATTTATAAAATACTACTTTTATGCCACTTTTTCTTTGTTTCCTAGAGTAGGTTAAACGTCGATGACAGCATGGACAAGAGATAAGACCACGGAATAATACTGGTATTTTATTTCTACCACTTTTCGAACTATGGCTTTTTCTGTCTGCTAACATATTGATTATTTGTTGTTGTTCATCTTCCGTTATATATGCTTCATGAGTATTTTTAACTAGTATTCCCAATGCTTCCATGTGACCGCAGTACACAACACTTTTTACTATCCTACAAATAAAAGCCTGTTCCCATTTTTTTATATTCTCATATCCGTTTATTTCTAATAATTTAACCATCTCATTCAAACTTTTCCCCTCAAGCATTTTCTTAAAGATAAATTCAACACAATCTTTAGTTCGTTCATCTTTGATTAGTTGACCGTCCTTTTTGATATATCCAAAAGGTGCCATTGATAAATACTTTCCATTCTTAACTGCTTGCTGCTTACCTGCCATCATTCTTTCCTTAATCGTTTCACGCTCCAACTGTGCGAACGTGGATAACATACCTATGGTTGCCATTCCCATCGCTTGTGATGTGTCAAAGTTTTCAGATAAACTAATTAAGTTAACATCATTTGGTTTGAACAGATCCTCGATAAGATACATAGTATCTTTAATTGAACGGGATAACCTATCTAATTTGTAGATTAACACAATATCTATTTTATCGATATCTTTCTTTAATTTATTTAACGCTGGGCGTTCTGATTTAGCACCACTTACTCCAGCGTCCACATATTCACCAACTATTTTAAATTCATGCAGTTGGCAATATGCTTTTAACTTTTCAATCTGAAAATCTAGTGAATTACCATTTTCAGCCTGTTCTTGAGTTGATACTCGGGCATAAATTGCTACTCGTTGCATATTAATATCCTTTCTGGTATAATATACCTATATACTGTGATAACAAGCCCTTGATTAAGGGCTTGTTTTTATTTTACCTATTATCTTACCTATTACCTTAAAGTGATCTTTTAAAGGTAAAATTATAGTTGTTGTTGGGTGCTTATCATTTAAAGGTACTAATAATATTTTGTAATTTTCGAAGAAAAGTCTCCTAATTAAAATATCTTCTTTATACTCAATTAAATAATCCTCACCGAATTTGAAATCAAATCCAAAACTAACCATTAACCTATCACCCTCGGAATATGTAGGTTCCATTGAGTTATCAAACATAGTTGCTACTATATTATATTCATCTTTTTGGTAAGTAGATTCTAGCAGTACATCTGAATAATGTAATAAGTTCTTTCGCTTATCTTCTTCTAATTTATCGAAGTTTTCTAATAAAGCTAAAAATGTTAATTTATGTTCTTGATTTTCATATTTTTGGTTTGCGAAGTCTAAGTCTAACTTTATTTTGTCAGATTGAAATATTTTATCAAAATGGTTAGATAGCTCACTTTTAGAAACTACTAATTCTTTCTTAACATCATATCCAGATAACCAACCCTCAGATACTTTTAAAGTTTTGGCGAGGAGTTGGATTTTTTTATTATCTGGATTAGATGTTCCTTTTACGTATTGTGAAATATTAGATTTCGTAAGTTTAACGCCCAATTCCCTTTGATAATATTCTGACATCTTAACCACGTCAACTTGCCTTAGGTTGCGCTCTTTCATTATTTGCTTCAACCTATCGTTAGGAGTTGCGATTTTCATTTTTTACACCTCCTTTCCTTTATATGCTTTAATTATAATATATTAAAGAATAAAAGTAAAGAAAAAAGTTTAAATTATTTAAACAAAAACTATTGACTTTTTAAAAAGTTAAATGTATAATTAAAGTACAAAGTTTAAATAATTTAAACTTTTAAAATTAAATAAAAAGGAGGTGAACTCTATGACACCACGAAACAAACACGATAAATTACAAAAACGTATAACCGAAGTTTGTTCAGCTAATATAAACTTTGCTGTAATGATGGGAATGTCAGCACCCACACTTATTAAGAAATTAAAAGATGACGGGGTTTGGACTACCAAGGAAATTGATAAAGCTTGTAAAATTTTACAAATTCCTAAGACGGAAGTAGCATCATATTTTTTTTAAAATACAAGTTTAAATGATTTAAACTTTAGGAGGAGCAAAAGAATGGTAAAAGAAAAATTAAAAAAACTACTTACAGAATATAACGATGGAATCAAAGAACTTTCACAATATGAACTGGAACACTTAGACTTTTTACACGAAGGCAAAAAACACGAAGCTATGATAGTAGGAAATAAAGTTGATGTATTAGCTAAAGAAGTTGATTTAAAATTTGATGAAATTATGGAGTTTATCGAGGAGAATATTTAATGAAAGTTACAATTACAACCAACGCTCCACTATCAGATGTAGCGTTGGGAAATTTAGAAAACTTTCTAAGTAAATTCTTTAGTAAGCACCCAGATAAATTAAAAGTAATTAGAGGTGAACAAAGTGGATAAAATGAGAAAACGAAAATTCAACACTTATTACTGGACATGCATTGTTGTAGCAGTATGTTTGCTAATAGTTAGCAATATTGAGTGGGAACGGATTTTATCAGGACTTATGGCTTCAATATGCATTCCGTTTTATGGATTTGATGAACGAGGAGCTTACGCTTTCCCAGATGGTGATGAGGATGATTTGGAAAGTGAGTAAGAAGAAAGAAAGCATAGCGATTGAAGATTTCAAAAAGATGGTATTTACAAGAATGGTACACCTAAAAATGAGTAATGAAGAACTTGTTAAATTAAGTGGTGTTACCAATTCAAAAGTGTACGCTTTGAAATATGGAAATAACAAAAGTATTAAACTAGATGAAATTATTAAAATTGCTAAGGCTTTGGATATAGATTTAAACAGATTGAAAGGAGATCAAAAAATGCGAGGTTTTGAATTAATTGAGGGAATGAATGGTGAACTACCAATCAAAGCCACAATTCATAGTGCAGGGGTTGATTTTATAGCTAGTGCTGATATTACAATTCCAACTTTTAGATTTAAAGGTAGAGCAACTCTAGTACCAACAGGAGTTAAAGCTTTTATGCAAGATGATGAATACTTACAAATATTCGCTAGAAGTAGCATACCAGTAAACTTAGGTTTAATAATGAGTAACGGTGTAGGAATTGTAGACGCTGATTATTATAACAACCCTAAGAATGAGGGACACATTATGATTGAGTTTACCAACTTAACAAACAAGCATATCACAATTGAAAAAGGCACTAGAATTGCACAAGGAATATTTAACAAAGTATTACCAGTTACGCACGGTGTAAGAATTAAAAACGATACTAGAAATGGTGGGTTTGGCAGTACAAATGAAAATAGATAAAAAGGCTGTAGGTAGACGTATAAGACAGATTAGAATGAACAAGGGTTACACTTTAGAGGAATTTGGTAAGTTATTCGAAGCTAATAAAAGTATTGTTTTACGTTGGGAAAATGGAACATCATTACCTCACAAAGGAAGACTAATTAGCATTAGTAAACTTGCTAATTTATCTATTAACGAACTACTTTACGGAGATAGCGAAAAAGATATTGAAGAATTATATCAAGAACTTATGAAACTATCAAAAGAAGAACTTATTATTTTAATGTTGAGAATAGCACAAAATAAAGGAGAACAACAATGCAAGTAACAATAGATAAAGAAATTTTAGAAATATTACAAATTTTAAAAGCCTCAAAAGATAAATTAGATACTTCAATTAATATCTTATTACTTGAGGGAATTGATTCAACGGTATCAAATGAAATGTTTTTAGCAAGTGAAATGACAAAAGAATTCGTAAAACTTAAAGTTATGGACCTAAAACTTAAATACATGCTTAAAATGTTGGAAGATTTAAACGATGATTATTAAACTACACCAACAAAATGAAAAGAGGTGATGTAAATGTCTAAAGTAAAATTGCACCCCCACCAAGTAAGAGCAATAAAAGCTGCTAAAGGAAGAAATAAAGTAGCTTATTACTTAGATATGGGTTAAGGATTAGGTAAAACGTTTGTTGCTAGTGAGCAAGCTAAACTATATAAAAATGATGTAATACTGGTTATTTGCCAAAATTCTAAAGTTAGTGATTGGAGCGAACACTTTGAACAGTTTTACGAAAATAAAGTATTTGCTATTACTAACGTAAAAATATTACAAAACTACCTAAAATATACTGGTAAGAAAGTAGCTGTAATTAATTACGAAAAAACTTATCGTGAGAATTACAAGGAACTTTTAAAACTAGAAAACTTCACACTAATTATTGATGAAAGTTCAGTATTAGGAAATAGTAAAACCAACATATCAAAAACAGTACAGAAGTTAAAATTTAAAAATCTGATCTTACTATCGGGTACTCCAACTAGTGGTAAGTATGAGAAACTTTGGACACAACTTAATTTGTTAGGTTGGGGTATTGAAGAAACTAAATTTTATAAACAATTTTTAAATAGAACATTACGGAAACGGTTTGGAAGAACATTTTATCAAATTAATAAAAGTGAACCTTATAAGAATGTAGATAGGTTAAAACGAAAAATGAGGGAATACGGATGTGTATTCATGAAAACTGAAGAAGTTTTTGACCTACCAAAACAAAACTTTATTGAAATGAAAGTTAAAAATGATAAGCATTACAAGGAATTTGTGAAGCATGCAGTAGTTGAATTTAAAAGTAGGCTGTTTGGAAAAGTCGAATATGTTGGAGATACTCAACTAAAAGAAAGGTTATTTTTAAGGCAGTTAGCAAGTATTCACAACGAAAACAAGAAAGAAAAATTAAAAGATATAATCAACTCAACTGAGGGAAGATTAATCATATTTTACAATTTTAATCACGAGAAAGAAGCGATTAAAAGTTGCATACCAAAAGATAGACCAGTTTCTTATGTTAATGGAGAATTGGTTGATAAAGAAAATTATAACAATGCTGATAATTCAATCACGCTTATGCAATATCAAGCAGGAGCAAAAGGACACAACATGCAAAAAGCAAACCACCTGATCTTTTATTCGCCAACTGAAAAATGTGAGGACTACATGCAAAGTATTAAAAGGATTCACAGAATAGGACAGGAGAAACCTTGCTTTTATTACAAATTGGTTGTGCAAGATTCGATTGAAGAAGATATTTATAAAGCACTAGAAAGAGGAGAAGATTACACAAATGAGCTATTCAATACAAGAATTCGAAAATAAATACCTAGAAGATTTTAAACAGTTAAGGTTATTGGAAGAAGAAAAGAAAAAATTAGATGAATTATCTAAGGCAGCAAAAAGTGAGCTATTAGAAGCCATGCTAGAAGCTGGAATAAAATCAATCGACAATGATTTTATAAAAATTATGGTAACTAACCCTAGCGAAAGTGTATCAATTGATTTAAAAGAATTTCAAAAGAAAGAACCAGTAGCGTATGCAGAATTACTAGAGGACTATCCAAAAGTTACAAAACGCTCTGAAAGTTTAAGAATCACATTAAAATGATTAACAGATTAAAGGAAGCAAGAAAAGCTAGAGGTTTAACACAAGTTGAAGTTTGTAAACTGGTTTTTATAGACCAAAACTCATTATCATTATTTGAAAATAATCACCGTTTACCAAAACTAGATATGGTTGAAAAACTAGCTAAATTATATGAAGTTAACCCAGCATGGCTGGTTGGATGGAGTGATAAAAAATGATGAGCGAGAAAGCATTTGAAAACAAAATAAAGAAATTTCTAAAAGAAAAAGGTTGTTATTTCCTAAAATATAACCCTGAGTATTTCGGAATAAAAGGCACACCCGATTTATTAATTTGCTGCAATGGTTACTTTTTAGGTATTGAAGTAAAACGTGAAACGGGAAAGCCTAGCAAATTACAATTAAAGAAAATTGAAGAAATTAAAAACGCTGGAGGTATTGCCATGGTGCTATATCCTAGTGGTTTTGAAAAATTTAAAAAATTAATAGAGGAGCTAATCAATGAATAAAGCAAGAGTACAAATACAAAAAGATTTTGGAGATTACACTGATAAAATGTATAGTTTTTACACTGATATTATAGGTTTAAGAGCGGGAGATATTGTAACGGTATTAACTAAATATGGTATCCAACTGGCAGTATTTATTGAATATGATACTTCAAATTACGAACCTAACAATTTCTTAATAGATAGAATTAGCGGTTCAGAAATTATACTTAGAAAAAAAGAACTGAAAGATAAGTTAATCAATTCTAAATTAAAAGAAATGAATGACTTTATAGCAAAAATACATGCGCTATAGTTACTCAAGAGTATCATTATTTGAACAATGTAAGTATGCTTTTCAATTTAAGTATATTTTTGAAATAGAAACAATACCTAATCTTGAACCTAATAACCCGTTAATTATTGGTAGTGCGGTTCACGGTGGAATTGAGGGAAAGGACTTTGAAAAAATATACCTTGAGAACTTTCCAAAAATAACTGATCTTCATGTTAATGAATTAATTAAAATGAATGTACAGGTTGACCGTGTAATGAGAAAGTTAAATGCTTTTAATTGTGAATACGAGGTTGAAATAGCAACAGATAACTTCTTAGGTTTTATCGATTTAGTTATCCACAATAAAGACGGTAGCGTAAGTATATTTGATTTTAAATACTCAAACAACGTTGAAAATTACTTAAATTCAAGGCAATTACATATTTATAAATACTACTATGAAAAAATCTTTAATAAATCAGTAAAAGATTTAGGTTATATCTTTATTCCGAAAACTTTTATCAGACAAAAAACAAAAGAAGACTTGCACGGCTTTAGAAAAAGAATTGTAGCAAGTTTAGAACAACCATTTATTAGATATGTTGAATACGATGAAACAAAAGTAAATGAGTTTTTCAAAATTATTAAAAAAATAGAAAATACAGATTTTAAGGGGTTATTTCCAAAATGTAATAATCCACATTGTGAATATTGTAGAGGAGAAAATTATATGTTTAAATTACCAGAAAACAAAAAACGCGAAAAGGTTATCGACACAAAGCCAGACTTATGGATTTATGCTGATAGCTATGTTGGGAAATCAACTTTTGTAGATAAATTTGAGGACCTATTATTTATCAATACTGACGGAAATACAGATAACACTGAGAGCCCGTTTGTACTAATTAGGAATGAGAAGAAACAAGAGGGACGTTTAATTAAAACTAAATTTGGTTGGGAATCATTCCTGGAAGTAATCGACAGTTTAGAAACACAAGAAAATACTTTTAAAACAATAGCAATTGACCTAGTAGAAGATTTAAGAGATTTATGTAGATTATACATTTTCGATAAGTACAATTGGGAACATGAATCTGATGGAGGGTTTGGTAAAGGTTGGCAAATGGTAAGCAGTGAATTTAATACTGCTATGAAGCGATTAAAAAGCTTAGGATATCAAATAGTTTATATCTCAAAAGAAAAACGTGAAGAAGTTAAATTAAGAAACGGAAATACTAGAACGATCTTTACACCTAACATTGATGATAAAACAGCCAACGTTTTAAGTGGTACTGTAGATTTAACAGTTAGAGCGTTTATCGATGAAGAAGGTAAACGTAAATTACAACTTAAGAAAGTTAATAATGCTTTTGGTGGAGGTAGATTTAATTTTAAACGTGATTTAATCGACCTAGATATGAATGAGTTTAAAGAAGCACTTATCGAAGCGCAAGACGGGGTTAAAAGTAAAGAGGTAGTTAAAAGTGAAGTAGTAAAAGAAACTACACCGCCAGACACTTCAATTCCAGATACTGTAGAAGCTGAGGTAGTAGTGGAGGAGAAACCAAAACGAAGACGCAAGACTAAACCAGCAGAAGATGAAATTTTTATAGTAACTGATGATGAGGGGAACGAAGTAGTTAACCCGTTTACTGAAGAAGTAGAATTAGAAAAAACAGAAACTAAAACTAGAAGAAGACGTAGAGGAGAATAAGAACAATGGCAATCGATTTTAGCAAATATGACAGAGAAGCAGATTTAGAAGGATTAAAAGAGGATACTCAAAAAGCAATTGAAAATGGTGGTGAATTTGAAGAAGTCCCCCCAGGTACTTATGAAGTAGCAGTATCAGAACTTGAACTTACTATGAGTAAGAGTGATAAACCAATGGTGAAAATTTGGTACACAATTTTAAGCGGTGATTATGAAAATAACAAAATTTTCCAATACCAACTTGTGGACAAAGGACAAAAACTGGCGATTATTAAGCCGTTACTTGAAAAGTTATCAGATGGAGAAATTGAAGTAACATTTGAATCATTTGCACAGTATGCAAACTTAATTGATGAAATTAAAGATTTTGCTGAAGAAAATTCACTAGAATATTCACTTGAATATGGTGAGAATAAAAAAGGCTTTAAAACTTATAAAATCTTAGAGGTATTCGAGGGTTAACCGCCCTCGACCTCCACGGAGGTAAACAATGATATTTTATTACATTAAAAACAGTGATATTCATATTGCTGATTTTAATACAAAGAAAAATTTAATCATAGATAACAACGATGATTTAGATAAATTCATCAAAAGAAATAAAAAGGAAATATGGATAACATACGACCAAGCGGACCATTTAAAGAATGTAGTTACAGTTTACGATTGCAAGGATAAGTATTCAATACAGTATAAGATGAATAGTTATAATGTTAAGACGGAGCTTGAAGCGGTGGTAGAAACGTTCTTTGAAAACATAGATACTTACAAATGCAAGATGGCGTTGATTAATGAATTTAAACTACCTAAATATTTAATAAACTCAAGCATTGCTAGTATTACTGCTTATGCAATAGGTGGCACACCTTGTTATAAGGATGAGTTTGATTTTATGAAATTAGATATATTATTCAAATACTCACATGTTAGAAACTTTTTTGTAAATAATAACAACTATTCGCAAAAGTACAAAACTATGATAGCAGGGGTTGAACATACTTATGGTTACGGCGGTTGCCATGGTGCAAGAAAATCTTATTGCAGCAGTAAACCTGTTTTAGTAATCGATATTGAAGCTTTCTATCCTACAATGTTAAACAGATTAGGTTATTTTAATATTAAGAAAATCTCACGTGCTAAATATATACACGAACAGAACCTAAAGTTAAAAGGTAAACCCGAAAGACTACCTTACAAGCTAGCTGATAATAGTATTGTAGGTAATTTTAAAAATAAATTTAGTGATCTTTACAATCCTAGAGCAAGCAATACTATTTGTGTTAACGGACAATTATTAATTACCTTGTTGATTGAAATGTTAGAACCTCACATTAAACTAATTCAAACTAATACTGATGGGATTATTATTGAATATGATGACTTTGATACTATAGACAGAATTTGTGAAAAGTTCGAAGATTTAACAAGGTACAATTTAACGTTTACTTGTTACGATAAAATATATCAGAAAGATGTTAATAATTATTTGCTTATAGGGGGCGAAATAAAGGCTGTAGGGGAGCTTAAAGAGTGTTCGGAGGGTAATTACACCGAAAGCATTATAAAACGCTCTATGCGTGCTTATTTGACCTCAGGTGAAATGATATCTAAAACTATTAATAATTGTAAAGATGAACGTGAATTTCAAATACTAGCTAAGCCAGATTACAGAGTTTTCGCAAATTGGTATGGTAGACCTATTAAAGGTGTATTTTCTTTTGATGTATCTACTCAGTTTAAGTACTATGATGAAAATTGGTATATTTCAGAAGCGATTAGGAGGGTTAAAAAGTATGGAGTCACTTTATAGAGGTTATGTCAAAACGAACGGTAAAAGCTCGCTTGATAAATTTAAAAACGCTGAAGAACTCCGAACACTTGAAGAAGTAAAGAAACTAAAATCTTATGGTGGTGTACTTAGGGACGATGTAATCCTTATCGATGTAGACGATGAAGAAAGTTCTGAAAAACTGATGAATCTTGTTGAAGAAAAACAACTAAATTGTAAAGTTTATCAAACTTCAAGAGGAAAGCACTTTGTTTTTAAAAATAAAGGTGTAACAAAGAATTATACTAACGTTAATTTAGCTATTGGAATTAAGGCTGATATTAAAGTAGGTTTAAATAATTCTTATCAAGTGCTTAAGAAAGATGGTGCTGAAAGATTTGTTGAGTGGGATAGCGACACTTATGACTACTTACCTAAATATTTACGACCTATTAAAAGTAAATATGATTTTGGAAACTTGCATGAGGGAAGCGGAAGAAATAGCACGCTATTTAAGTATATCTTAACGCTGCAAAGTTATGATTTTGAGAAAGAAGAAGTTAGGGAAACAATAAGATTAATCAATGATTTTATACTAGATGAACCCTTATCAGAAAATGAGGTTGATGTGATCTTAAGAGATGACGCTTTTTCTGAAGAAATTTTCTACAAAGAAGGCAAATTTAACTATCACAAGTTCTGTAAATTTTTAATCAGTAATCATAATATCAAGCGAATAAATGGTAATTTGCACGTTTATAAAGACGGAATATATGAATATGGAAATATAGAGCTAGAACGTACTATCTCTAAATATATGCCGAACTTCACAATTGGACAACGTAGAGAAGCGCTGGCAATGTTAGAACTATTAGTAGAACAAGAATATCAGTTACGTGATTATAACTATATAGCTTTTAAGAACGGTTTATATAATATCAAAACTGATGAATTTATTAGTTTTACACCCGATATTATTATCACTAACAAAATAAACTGGAATTACAACCCTACAAGTTACGCTAGTTTAACAGATGAAATTTTAAATAATTTGGCTATTAATAACAAGGAAATTAGAATGTTAATTGAAGAAATGATTGGTTATACATTTTATCGACGTAATGAGTTGAGGAAAGCTTTTATTTTAACAGGTCAGAAGCAAAACGGGAAAAGTACATTCCTTAATATCTTAAAAGAATTATTAGGAAGTAAAAACACTTCTGTATTAGATATTAAACATTTAAACGATAGATTTTCAACTGCGATGATGGTTAATAAATTAGCTAATATTGGCGATGATATTTCAAATAAAAAACTATACGATACTGAACAGTTTAAAAAAATTGTATCGGGTGAAAAAATTACAGCCGAACAAAAAGGCCGTGATAAGTTTGAATTTACTCCTTACTGTAAGTTGATTTATAGTGCAAATAACATTCCTAAATTAGGTGATGGAGATGACGCACCTGCAGTATTAAGTAGGTTGGTAATAGTACCTTTTAAAGCGTATTTTGATAGTAATAGTCCTGACTATAAGCCGTTTATTATTGATGATTTAATAAGTGAGGAAAGCATGGAATATTTAATCAATCTGGGGCTTACTGGACTTAAACGAGTTTTGAAAAATAGGAAATTTACTGAAAATGAATATACTAACAAGGAATTTGAAGAATACAAGAGCGAGATCGATCCTGTTAGTGAGTATTTAGAAATGTTGAATGTTGATTTAATAGTAGGTGAGAAATCTAGTACTATTTATAATGAATATATTGAATATTGTAACCGTGAGGGTTACGAAAGTATACCTAACAAAGCTTTTAGTAGAAAAATTAATAATCATTTTAATTTAACGACTAAAGATAAAAAAGTAGATGGAATAGTTACAAAAGTATATTTTAAAAAATAGGTAGCTATATAGGTAGCTATAGGTAGCTATGTTTTTAAAATATAGCTACCTCTTTAAAGTGTTGGTGTAACTGGTTTTTTAAGAGAAAGGTAGCTATGTTGCTATATTTTGTGAAATCTTTATATAGTAGTAGTTGTATATATTATATATATAAATATAAAGAAAATTACTTATATATATAATATATAGCTACCTTGAAAACAGTATGAAAACTTATAAAATAAACGTTCGTAAAGGTAGCTATATTTTTGACGGAGGAAGAAAAATGAACAAGCAACAAAAAATAAGACGTGAAAAGGAATTTAATTTACCATTGTTTTTAATAACATTAGGTATGTTATTAATAATGTTCACAATTGGATTAGTGGTTGGAACTTATATTGCTAGTGATAACATTGAAAAACTAGCAAATGAAAATATTAGAAAACAAAGGTTAATAGAACAACAAAAAGATCGCATAAGAGAATTACAAATGTTCAAGCAGTTACAAGAAATTAAAGGCGGTCAGCCGTTTGAGATTTAGGAGGATTAAAAATGAATGAACAAAAATGGTTAAATGTTAAATTTAGAGTTATGTTTAATATGCCAGTAGATGAAGATTTTGATATAGAAGAACTATCTGAAGAAGAATTAGAAGAATTAGCATGTGATTATTTCTTTAATCAAAATGGATATGATACAGCTGATTATTTAGATTTTGAATTTGATATTTAAGAGGGGTTAACAATGAAATTAAAAATAGCTAATTTTAAAGATATAGATAACCTATTTATTGAATATAAAGGTTACACAATTTCTTTCTCTCTTAAGCAATTAGAATACAACAATAACTTAGGTATTAGAATTGAAACTGAGAAAGAAAAGAAAAAGCTTATTGAAATTTTAGAAGTATTTCAAAAAGAATTAGAAAGGTTGGAGTTTTAGAATGAAATGGCATAAATTAACAACGAGAAAGATGACTGAAGACGAAGTGGAAATTTATGGAGATAAATATGATTTTATGTGGGATGGACGTACGCCTAATATTAACGAAGAAGTACTGGTCACTTACCCTTTGTCTTCAGGTAAGTTTGTTGATACATATATCGATACATGGGAAGAAATTGGAGATGGAGTAGGTTTTGAAAATACTGATAATGATGTTATTTACTGGATGGAATTACCAAAATATAACGGGGAATTAGAAAAAGCTAATGGGTTATTAAATGAAATTAGAGAAATTGATTTAAAATTAAGACAACTTGAACATCCTTTTTATCGTGTAAGTATTGAGGATTACTTTATACCTTTTAATGAAAAGTACAAACAAAAATTTGTTGATATTCTAAAAGAAATCAGAGGTGAAATGGTTGAAGAATTAAATAAGTTAGGAGTGGTTGAAGATGATTAATGAAGAATTACAAGAAAAGCTTGAACAATTAGCAAGTGCAATAGATTGGATTAAAACTAAGTTGGTTGACTTGCAAGAAGAAAAAGGATTAGCACCTGTTAAAACGTCATACGAAGTGGAAGTGCCAGAGGATATAGAAAATTATTATTATGTTGATGAATTAGGAGGAATATATTTAGTCAAAGAAATATTAAATTTTGATGAATATGAATATGAGCTGATATATCAACGTGGATTAGCTTTCAAAACTAGAGAAGAAGCTGAAAGATACGATAAAGAAAGGCAACTAATACAAAAAATAAAAGATTGTGCGAAAAAATACAATGGAGGATGGACACCTAACGAAAATAATACAGCTAATTTTTATATAATTTATAGAAATAGTGATAAAACGTTAGATGTAAACTGGTGTTCAGGTATCCGAAACTTCTCTAAACTACCTTATTTCAAATCAAAGAGATTAGCACAACAATTCATTGAAGAGTTTGGAGATGAGATTAAAGAGGTGCTTTGCTAATGATTGAAAGATTAATTAGACGTATTAGAAGAATTATTTTCGGTAGAAGTCCATCGAGATGGTGGGAAGATTAGAGGGGTATAAAATATGTTTTTAGTAGATATTTTGATATATATATTAAGTATTATATTTTGTTTCTTTGCGATTATTTTATCGACGGTTATGTTTGTAACAATTAAAACGTGGTTAGAAAAGAATAAAAAGGAGAATAAAAGATGGAAGCAATAATTGATTTTTTAAAAAATGGAATAGCGATAATTTTTTACGGAATATTATTTATTTTTGGAGTTTTTACTTTGTATGGAATATTTAAAGGGATTGTTAGAAAAATATTTAAGATGATGTTTACAGAGGAGGAATAAGTTATGAAACAACCAAAAGTATATGTTAAGTATTTGAACAAAGTGTTAGAAGTAGAATCAATTAAGTTTGATAATAAAGTAGTTGAGGTTTACGATGAAAGTTGTAACATGTATAGATACTTTGATTTTGAAGATGTTGAGTTTATGGAAAATACAGGATTAAAAGATAAAAACGGTGTAGAAATACATTTAGGAGATATCGTTGAGATTTTAGAAAAACATTTTGAAGTGAAATACAAATCTTTTAAAGGTTTTGTAATTGAAAGTGAAAAACATATTGATTGTATATATTTAGCATTAGAAGCAAATAATGAATCAGCATGTGTAGTTGGTAACATTTACGAAAATAAGGAATTGTTGGAGGACTAATTAATGAACTATGAAGAATTAAAAGAAGCTAATGAATTAATAGATGAATTACATAAGATTAACTGGGTAATAGGTAAAATAGAAAGAGAAAATCATATTCCTATGTATTGTTTCAATTATAAAGCTATACTTTTTGATGAGCAAATGGAGAAAGTATTAGATATTTTAAAAGGAATTAGAGATGGAATGGTTAAAAAGTTAAATGAGTTAGGAGTGACTGAGGTTGACGATATATGATTTAACGATTAAATATAATAACGGTGAAACAGTTACTGTTGAAGCTAATGAAGTGAATATTCAAGTGTTATTTCAAGCTATTAAAGATTCTGAAGATTCATTCATGTATATTTGGATAGGTTCGGAACTAATAAGTGTTAATAACATTGATTATTTTCACTGGAGTGCAAAGGGGGAATAGCAATGCTGCCATCAATTGTAATAGGGTTATTTTGGAGTATATGTGCAGTTGTGCTAATGATAGCTTTAGTTATGGTAATGTATGTTTTAGCAACTTTATTAAAGGAGTTTACGAAAGATGAAGATTAAACGTGTAGGAAATGATAAAAGAAGATATTTAGAACGTATTTGGTGGTATGAAGATAGGATTGACAGCTTACAACGAAGTCTAAAAGCTGAAGAACAACGTAAGCAAGGGGTTAAAGCTATTGATTATCGTAAAGAACAGATTAAAGGCGGTAATCAGGATAGTTGGGAAGCTTTGATTGATAAAACTGATCGCTATAAACAAGATATTATTGATACGTGTCTTAAAGCTGTAGAACTTAAGAAAGAAGTGTTAGAGGTTATTAATCAAGTGAAGAATCCAAAATTACAACTTTTGTTAACTCTTAGATATATAGAACGCCTTAATTGGGATGTTATCGAGGAGAAAATGGAGTTACCACAAAATACTAGAAATAAATTACATGCACAAGCATTAAGTGCAATCAGAATACCTAATACTAGATAATATTTTATTATATTTTATAATATTTTATTATATTTTATAATATAATATTACCAAAGATAATAATTAATGTGCTATTATGATAGAGTAATATTTTTACAAAGTTCTCTTTTAAGTAAAAGTATTTTATCAGCAATATAAAAAGTACCTGTTCGCAGGTGCTTTTTTATTTTATCAAGGAGGAAGATATGCAAATAGTAAATATTAATATTGATACTATTAAAGAATATGAAAATAATACAAAGATACATACTGATGAACAAATTGAACAAATAATGACATCTATTGAGCGTTATGGAAATAATGACCCGATAGCAATTGATGAAAATAACGTGATTATCGAAGGGCACGGACGTTACCTTGCTCTTAAAAGGTTAGGTGTGGAAGAAGTACCTGTTATTAAATTAGAACATTTAACTGAAGAACAAAAACGTGAATATATACTAGTTCATAACAAACTTACTATGAATACTGGTTTTGATATGCAAAAATTACAAGCAGAACTAGAAACGATTGAATTTGATATGAGTAACTTCGACTTTGATATATTTAAAGAAGATAGTTGGGAAACTGAAAAAGTAAGTGAAAATATTAATGAATCAAATGTAATGCAAGAAAAATATCCAGATGGTAAGAGTGGTAGTTTAGTAGAAGATTTTATAGTACCGCCAGTTAATATATTTGATACAAGGATAGGTTATTGGGTGGAACGTAAAAGGAAATGGCGTGAGCTAATAAAAGATAATGGTGAAAGTAGAAATCACGTTAATTTAATAAATAATATCACAGGTAGTTTTGAAGAAGTAAGTTTATTAGATCCTGTCTTATCAGAAATAGTTGTGAAATGGTTCTCGCCTAAACAACAAGGGAATAAAATATTTGATTGCTTTGCAGGCGATACAATTTTTGGTTTTGTTTCAAGTTATTTAAAAAATGAATTTACAGGTATTGAGTTAAGAGAAGAACAAGCTGCACTTAATCAAGCTAGATGTAATGATTTTAATTTGAATGCTAAATACATTTGCGATGATGGTAGAAATATAGATAAGCATTTAGAAGAAAATTCACAAGATTTATTATTTAGTTGTCCTCCTTATTTTGATTTAGAAGTTTATAGTGATAAGGAAAATGACGCAAGTAATCAATCAAGTTATGAAGAATTTTACGCTATATTGGATGACGCATTTAAGAAAAGCGTTAAGTTATTAAAAAATGATAGGTTTGCAGTTATAGTTGTTGGTGATGTAAGAGATAAAAAGACGGGTGCTTATTATGGTTTTGTTGATGATGTAAAGAAAACAATGAAAGAAGCAGGGTTACATTTTTATAATGATATCGTCTTAATAAATTCTTATGGAACAGCAGGTCTTAGAGCTCGTGGTTGTTTTAAAACCAGAAAAACTGTAAATGTGAAACAAAATGTCTTGGTATTTTATAAAGGGAACCCGAAAAATATTAAAGATACTTTTGAAGATGTAGAGGTAATAGAAATTGAAAGCTAAAATATTTAATGATACATATTGGGTTAAAGAATGTAATTCGAAAAAATTAAAAGATACATTAAATAAAATACTAAACGAGTGTAAATTTAATGTGTTAGATTTTGTAGAGTACGAATTTAAACCTCAAGGATACACGGCTTTATGGTTGTTAGCTGAAAGCCATTTAGCAGTTCACACATTCCCAGAAGAAAATAAGACTTATATTGAGTTAAGTAGCTGCAATGAAGAAAAGAGTAAAATTTTTAACTATAAAATAAATATTCTTTAATGAAATTAGTTTACAAATAGTAAAATATTTCGTATAATAATAAATGTAAAGAATATTAAAAGTAGGTAAATAAAATGACAAAAGAACAAATACTAATAGCGAAAGAAAAAGCGGAACTAGCAAAAATGAATTTTAAACACGGTTTTATTACTTTAGAAGAAGCTAAGAAAGTAGTAAAAGTTTATATAGATATGGTAAACGTAAAAAGTAAAGAAATCGCAAAAAAATATAATCAAAAACCAAGATTAGTTACAGTAGCTGGTTTTATGAGATAGAGTAGTTTAAATAAACTGCTCTTTTTTTGTTCTTAAATTTGGAGGTGAATTAAAATCGCAAAAGGTAAGTACCAAGAGTGGTTAGAACACGATAACTTACTAATGATTGAGGGTTGGGCACGTCAAGGACTTACTGATGAACAAATATCAAAAAATATGAGTATTAGTTATTCAACTTTCCGTGAGTGGAAGAAGAAGTATTCGGCACTTTCGGCAGCCCTAAAAAAAGGGAAGACTCCTGTTGATTTTGAAGTAGAAAATGCACTTTTAAAACGTGCAATGGGTTTTGAGTACGAAGAAACGGAGACTATTATTGAAGAAATAGACGGAAAGCAACGGAAACGTATTAAGAAAATAAAAAAAGTAGCGCTACCAGAAACTAGTGCTATTATTTTTTGGCTTAAAAATCGTATGCCAGAGCAATGGCGTAAATTTAACCCTGTTGTAGAAGCTAAGATTAAAGCTGAAACTCAAGCCTTGTTAAAAGATACTGATGTAGCACCTAGTGAAGAAATTGTAATTGTGGATAGGTGGGACGATGACTAGATTTGATATTCAGAAGAATGTTAACCCACATTTTAAGCCAGTATGGTGTTCTAAAGTACCTTACAATATTTTAAAAGGCGGTAGAAATAGTTTTAAGTCTTCAGTTGTTGCTTTGAAACTAGTTAAAGATATGGTGAAGATGATATCTAAAGGTGAAAAAGCTAATGTAGTAGTTATCCGAAAAGTTGCAAATACAATTCGTGATAGTGTGTTTAATAAAATAAATTGGGCGATAAATGTATATGGTTTAACTGATTCATTCAAAAGTACAGTATCACCGTTTAAAATCACACACAAAGCAACAGGGTCAAGTTTTTATTTCTATGGTGCTGATGATTTCAATAAATTAAAGTCAAATGATATTGGAAATATAATCGCTGTTTGGTATGAAGAATCGGCAGAGTTTGACAGCCAAGAGGAGTTCGACCAAACAAACATAACTTTCATGAGGCAGAAACACCCGTTAATAGCGTTTGTTAAGTTTTACTGGAGTTACAACCCACCGAGGAACCCTTACAACTGGATTAATGAGTGGAGCGAGCTAATGAAAACTAATAATAGTTATTTAGTTCATGAATCAAACTATTTAAACGATGAATTAGGTTTTGTTACTGAGCAAATGTTGGCAGATATTAACAGGATAAAAGAAAATGATTTTGAATATTATCGTTACATTTATTTAGGTGAGCCAGTTGGATTAGGTAATAACGTTTATAATATGGCTTGCTTTCATCCTTTAGATGAAATACCTAGCAACGATAAAATCATAGGAATATCTTATGCATTAGATACAGGACACCAACAAAGCGCCACGGCTTGCGGTGCTTATGGTATTACTGCTAAAGGAAATGTGATCTTATTGGATACTTTCTATTATTCTCCAGCAGGTAGAAGTGTTAAAGCTGCACCCAGTGATTTAACTATTATGATTAATGATTTCATCAGTAGCGTTCAAGAAATATATAATGTTCCCACTATTAAATTAACAATAGATAGTGCTGAGGGAGCGTTAAGAAACCAGTACTTTAAAGATTTTGGGATAAGGTGGAACCCTGTGGCAAAATTAAAAAATCAAACTATGATTGATACTGTAACCAGTTTACTTGCTCAAGGTAGGTTCTTTTATTTGAACAATGAAAATAACAAGATATTCATTGAAGAACATAAAATGTATAGATATGACGAAAAAACTATCAATACACCCGAACCAAAAGTAATTAAAGAGGACGACCACACCGTCGACGAATTTAAGTATTTTGTTTTAGATAACTCAAAACTATTAGGATTAAAAGCGTAGGAGTATAACGATGAAAATTATACAAATTATTAAAGATTTTTTCAAAAGGAGCAAATATACAATGCAAGGAAGTTTAACAAGCATATTAGACCATCCGAAAATTGTTGTGTCTTCGGAAGAATACAACAGGATTCAGAACAATTTAAAATACTTTCAAAGTAAATTTAACGATGTTACCTATCTGAACACAGACGGGGAGCAACGAACAAGGAAATTTAATCATTTACCACTTGCTAGAACAGCTTGTAAGAAGATAGCAGGGTTAGTTTACAACGAACAAGCTGAAATAACGGTTGATAATGAAACAATTAATCAGTTTATTAACGATGTTTTGTTAAATGATAGATTTAACAAGAACTTTGAAAGATACCTTGAAAGTTGTTTGGCTTTGGGTGGAATTGCAATGCGACCATATTTTGATGGTAAAACAATTAAGGTAGCATTTATTCAAGCGCCAGTATTTTTACCATTACAAAGCAACATGCAAGATGTAAGTAGTGCAGCAATCATTACTAAAACTGTTAAAAGTCAAGGTAAAACAAATATTTATTACACATTAGTAGAGTTCCACGAGTGGAACGATGAAGATTTAACAATTACAAATGAACTTTACAAGTCAAACAATTCAAGCACAATTGGTAGTCAAGTGTTATTGAGTGAACTATATGAAGATTTAGAGGAAAGCATAGTGATTAAAGGACTGAGTAGACCGTTATTTACTTACTTGAAAACTCCAGGAATGAATAACAAAGATATTAATAGTCCGTTGGGGTTATCAATATTCGATAATGCGAAAACAACAATTGATTTCATTAATAGAACTTATGATGAGTTTATGTGGGAAATTAAGATGGGACAGCGTAGAGTTGCCGTTCCAGAAGGATTAACAACTATGACTGTTATGACAGGAACTGAATTTACAACAAAACGAAGATTTGAAACGGACCAAAATGTGTTTGTTCAAATAGGTGGAGGAATTGATGATAATAAAATCGTTGATTTAACTACACCTATTAGAGCGGATGATTACATTAAAGCCATTAATAAGGGATTAGCAATGTTTGAAATGCAAGTTGGAGTTAGTGGTGGAATGTTTAGTTTTGATGGGAAAACGATGAAGACAGCAACAGAAGTTGTCAGCGAAAATTCAGATACATTTCAATTAAGAAATAGCATTGTATCGTTAGTGGAACATTCAATTAAAGAACTTGTAGTATCTATTTGTGAATTAGGTAAGGCACATGGAATATATCATGGTGAAATACCTAAGCTAGAGGATATTTCAGTTAACCTTGATGATGGAGTGTTCACAGATAGAAATGCAGAGCTTAATTATTGGGTCAAAGCCTTAGCAAGTGGAATTGTTAGTAAGCAGTATGCTATTTCTAAAGTATTGGGCGTGACTGATGAAGAAGCTAGCAAGATGTTAAATGAAATCAATGAAGAAGTACAACCGAACCTAGATGAAACAGACGAGGTAATCTATGGAGCTAAAGAATAATGATGGTAAATTTTGGATAAAAGAAAAAGAAGTAGAAGGTTTATATCACGAATTAACAATGGATATTATGGTTAATATAATCAGACGACTAAAGAAACGTGGAACGGCTGATTTAATAGATAACCCTTATATATGGCAGTTAGAGAAGTTAAACGATATGCATTTAATCACAGAAGAAAATGTAAACCTTATAGCTAAATATAGCGGAGTTGCTGAAGATGTATTTCGTGATGTAATTGCTAATGAGGGTTACAAAATTTATCAAGACAGCCACCAACAATTGGCACAGGCTTTGAAAACTAACGCTCAACCCAATTATTTAGTTCAAGATAGTTTAGATTCACTAGCTAAGCAAACAATGTTTGAGGTTAATAATTTAATTAATACTACATTACCAAGATCACTACAAAATAATTATAAACATACGTTAGAAAAGGCAGTAGCAAGTGCAGTGAGTGGAACGAAAACACACGAAAAAGCACTGTCTGAAGCCGTTATGAGTATGTACCAACGGGGGTTTACAGCATTTAAAGATAGTGGAGGTAGGACGTGGACTGTAGAGCGTTACGCACAAATGGTAATTAGAACAACTACTTTCAGAGTATATAGAGAAATGCGGGAAAGACCAGCGGACGATTTAGGAATAGACACCTTTTATTATAGTGCGAAGTCAAGTGCTAGAGAATTGTGTGCACCGCTTCAACATCAGATAGTAACTAAAGGAGTAGCAAGAACAATTAACGGTGAAAGGGTGTTAAGTTTACCAGATTATGGATATGGAAGCCCAGGGGGTTGTTTAGGAATCAACTGTGGACACTATCTGACACCTTTTGTTGTTGGTGTAAATTATAAACCCCAATTGCCAGAGTATTTGGAGAATCTAACCGAGGAACAAGCAAAACAAAACGCTCTAGATAAAGCAAGATTAAAAGCTTTTGACCGTGAAATAAAAATAATTAAAGATAAACAAAGATTAGCTAAAGAATTACAAGATAACGAACTACAAGCTAAATTAAAGTTAAGAGAAAAAACTTTAAAGGCTGGTAGAAAGAACCTTATAGAAAAGAATCCAGTTGTTATCAGAAAATACTAATCTTTCGTCCTAAGTATGACGTTAAAAGGCTTATTTTTTTATGCCTTGCACGGTGTCACAGTGCTAAAAATTCAGTCTACAGGACGTAAAACGAAAGGAGCTTAAATTATGAGCTTAAAACGAGATATGTTAATCGAAGCAGGAGTAACAGATAAGGACGCAATCGATAAAATCATGCAAGCGTACGGTGCAGGGGTGGAGAAAGCGAAACAACAAGTGAAGTTAGAACTAACTGCTGAGAATGACACATTAAAAGAACAACTTGAATCACAAAAAAATAAACTTGAAGAGTTAACTAAAAGTAATGATGTTAATTCAGAAGCTAAACAGGCTTTAGAAAAATTACAAGAAGAATACAACCAATTCAAGCTTGATAGTGATAACAAGTTGGCACAAATCAACAAAACAAATGCTATTGCTTTAGCACTTAAAGATGTTAAGGCACATGATAGCGATGTTCTAATGAAACTTATTGATATTGATAAGGTTGAGTTAGGAGAAGACGGGAAGCCTAAACTTGATGAGGTAGTTAATTCGTTGAAAGAAAGTAAGCCTTTCTTATTTGAACAGGAACAACAACCAACTACACCTCAGATTACAGTTGGTGGCAACCCTAACGGAAACGGAACAGCAGGCGTTGACCCGTTCCAAGCAATTTTAGACCAATATAAATAGTAAAGAAAGGAATTTTTCAATATGACAACAAATAACAATAATTTACCAGTGCGCCAGTATGCGCCACAATATAAACAAATGCTATCAACGATTTTTAACGTTCAAAAAGCATTCGCTGGAGTATTAGCTCCTATTCAAACACTAGACGGAGTACAACACAATACTAAGGCTTTCATGGTTAAAACTAACAATACACCAGTAGTAATAGGGAAATATAAAACAGACGCTAATGTAGCTATGGGAACTGGAAAAGAAGGAGGAAGCCGTTTTGGTGAATTAAAAGAAGTAATCTACACAGATACAGAAGTAGAATACAATTATTTACTTGCGATTCACGAGGGAATTGATCGTTACACAGTTAACAATGATTTAAACGCAGCAGTAGCAGACCGATTAAGATTACATGCAGAAGCGCAAACTAGAGAAATCAATAAACGTGTAGGGAAATTCTTATCAGATAACGCAGGAGAAACTAAACAATTAGCTGATCTTACTGAAGCTAACCTTAAGAAGTTATTTAACGAGATAAATGTTTATGTAGTTAATACTGAAATTAATGCACCAATTAAATGTTACTTAAGAGCACAAGTCTATAATGCAATTGTAGATATGGCTTCAAACAACAAATCAAAAGGTTCAAACGTTAGTATCGACACAAACGGTTTATTAAAATATAAAAACGTTGAATTAAAAGAAGTGGCAGAACAATACTTTGAAAATAATGTTGTTGCGATCTTTTCTCCAGATGGAATTGTTATTCCATTCATCGGAATTGAAACTGCTAGAACAGTAGAAGCACAAGAGTTTGACGGGGTTAAACTTCAAGCTGCTGCTAAAGGTGGTACATTCGTTCTTGATGACAATAAAAAAGCAATTATTAAAGTAACAAGCGCTACACCGTTAGCATAATAGGAGGAAATAACAATGGTTAAATACTTAGTAAACGCAGATTTCACAGATAAAAATACTTATGAACGAGTGAAAAAAGGAACTGAACTTGATATTACAGAAGTTAGAGCGAAAGAAATTATCAGTACATTAGGTGAGGGAGCCTTAACTATTATTCCAGAAGAAGTTAAAGAAGAAGTTAAGGAAGAAGCACCAGCAGTAGAAGATAAAAAAGCTAAAGAGGTTGAATAATTCAGCCTCTTTTTAGGAGGTTAAAAATGAGTTATTTAACTTTAGAAGAATATAAAGAATTAGGTTTTGCAGAAATTGAAGAATTTTCAGAATTAAAAGTAAAGGCAGAAATGGCAGTAGATTTATATACAAATTACTTTTATCAAAATAATAGTTTAGAAGATGATTTTCCACCACGTAAGAAAGCTGTGAAGCTTGCTATTGCTAATCAAATACGCTACTTAAATGAAACTGGAATACTTACTGCCGAAGATAAACATTCATTAGGTAGTTTGAGTATTGGAAGAACTACTATTAATTATGGTGGTAGTGGAACTAGTTCAGCTAAAATTGAAGCTAGTAAGTATAATTTAGCGTTAGACACTATGAACTTACTTAAAAGCGTAGGGTTCGGATATAGAGGTGTTTGCTATGATAGATAAGCGCCTTTTAACTGATACTGTAGAGGTAAGTTTAGCAGGAGAAAAAGACAAATGGGGGAAGATCACTTTTAAAGAACCGTTTGAAATAAAATTCGTTCGGTTTGATAGAAGTTCTATAGATAAAACTACAAACACTCAAAACTTAACAAATATCACAAGGAACAAATCGGGAACCTTATTTATTTATCCTAAATTTAATAATGTTGTTGTTAATGATAGTTGGTTACAAGCTAACGTTAAAGATAAGCACGGAGAATATAAGGTGATTAGTTTTGAAACTAATTATTTAGGAAATAAAGTATTCTCTTATGAGTTAACGGTGATTTAGATGTCACTAAAAGTATCTTACGATTTATCACCTATGGAGCGAAAATTCGGACCAGGGAACGTTAAGAAAGCTAGAATAGAAGTTGCTGACCAAGTATTGCTAGACAGTGAAAACTATGTGCCAAGTGATGGTGAAGATATTTTAAGAGGAACTGGAAAAGCTAATAACGGTTCAGTATCATGGAATACAGTATATGCTAGAGCACAGTTTTTTGGAACAAATGGAATAGTTAGATTCAGAAAATATACAACCCCTGGTACTGGTAGCAAATGGACTGAAAAAGCTTCTAATAGCAAGATGAAAAATTGGGAAGAAGTAGCTAAGAAAGGATTAGGAATAAGATGATTAATAACATTGATTTTCAAGATGTACTTTGTGATTATATTAATTCTTTAAATTTGCCACTTGTAGCTAGATTAGATTATTTCATTGAATCAGATGATTTAGTAGTTAATTTAATTGCTGGTGGTAAGGTAGAGCGGTTATTTATGGATGGAACTCAAGAAATTAGTTTACCTTTTGAAATTGCCATTAAGTGTATGGATAACCAAAAAGCTAACTCGATCTTGTGGACTATCCACACCGCACTATCTGAATTTAATTTGCAATTACCTAGTGCAAACAATACTTATCGCTTCTTAGGACTAGAGGTTGGAAAGCCAGCAGTTAATGGACGTGATGAGCAAGATTATTTTATATATACGTTACGTATAGTAGCAAAAATTGAAATTGAAGGAGATATATTAAATGGCTAGACAAAAAAACGCATTAAGAAAACATTTTGTAGCACCTTTTGATAAGGCGAACGCTACAACAGCACCAACAAAAGAACAATATAAATTGTTAGCGAAATATATTAAAACTGTTAACGATGAAACAGACGAAGATACAGATGACGTAGCATGGTATGACGGAGATGGTACACCAGAGGAAACTGTAAAATCAGTTAAAGCTGGATTCTCATTTGAGGGGAACTTCGATGTAGAAGATGAAGCACAAAAACTAATCGCTGACCTTAGATATAAGGTTGGAGATGATAGAAAAGTATGGTTCAAAGTTGTTTCTTCTGACGGTAAGACAGCGTGGGAAGCAGTAGCAATCGTATCTAAGATAAAAGCTGGAGACGGTGACGCAAGCGACTTTGAAAACTTTGAATGTACGATTAAGTGGACAACATTGCCAAAACAAACAGCGGTAGCATAATTTAGGAGGATTTAAGCATGGTAGTAATTAAGAAATTTGAAAATGTAATTCCAGTTGATTTTGGAGAATTTGAATTAAAGTTTATAACTAGTGATGAAAATATTTTAAAACTAGCAAACGTAGAAGAAAAAGCAGGTAAGGTTAAAGATAAGCTTGGTGAACTAAAAGGAACAACTGAAGATATTAAATTAATCTATGATTTAGCTAAAGAATTATGGGTTGAATTATTCGATGAAGAAACTTTTGAGAAAGTTTATAATCTTTATAACAAATCATGTATGCCAACATTACTAGCAGTATTTCAAACGCTATTTGGGTTAACTCAAGAATTAGGTAGTAGTTATTCTCCAGATAAGCTGATTAAGTATCTAAATATCGACCATGCTTAATTTAGCTTATAAATTAGAAGATGAATTAATCGTTGGTAGTGAAGTTTATAAGCTTAATCTTAGCTTTGATAATGTAATTAGGTTGTTTGATATGCTTAATTCTAGTGATCTTGAAGATTATCAGAAACCACACTTTGCCTTATTAATGTTAACAGGTGAATCATTTGAGAAATACTCAATTGAGGACGTAGTTTTATTTTTAGACGAAGTAATAAAAGAGCATATCAAGAATGAGGAATTTAATTCAGTAGAATATGATTTGGCTGGAAATCCTATGCCAGTTAAGGAAATAGAAGAAGAACAGGAGCAATTATATAGTTTGAAATACGACTCAGACTATATTTTTGCTTCTTTTTTGCAAGCATACAATATTGATTTAATAGAAATGCAAGGTAAATTGCATTGGAGAAAGTTTAATGCCTTATTAAATGGACTTCCAGAAAATACTAAATTTATGGAAGTTGTAAAGATTAGGTCTTACAAACCATCAAAACATGATAGTCCTGAATATAAGGAAAGCATGCGAAAACTACAACGTCAATATGAACTTCCTATCAATGATTAGTTTAAAAGAAAGGAGGTTAATATATGGCAGAGGGAAAAGTTAAAATAGATGTTGACTTGAACGAGAAAGGCGCCACCTCTGGAATAGGACGGTTAAAAAGTGCCTTAAACGGTCTTGAAAGTGCTGGAACTAAGGCAGGTTCAGTCTTTAAAAGTGTGTTAGGAGCAAATCTAGTAAGTGCTGGAATAAGTACTGCTATTGGTGGGATATCCAACGGTATTCGAGGGATGGTAACCGAATTAAACAGTTCAACAAAAGCGTGGAAAACTTTCGAAGGCAACATGTCAATGATTGGTAAGTCTAAGGAAGAAATCGCACAAGCTAAGAGCGTTATGCAAGATTATGCCACCAAGACTATTTACAGTGCTTCAGATATGGCACAGACCTATTCGCAGTTAGCAGCAGTAGGGATAAAAGAAACTGATAAACTTGTAACTGGTTTTGGTGGGTTAGCAGCAGCGGCAGAAAATCCTAAGCAAGCCATGAAAACTTTAAGTACTCAAGCTACACAGATGGCGGCGAAGCCAAAAGTAGCGTGGCAGGACTTTAAATTGATGATGGAACAAACCCCAGCAGGTATGGCGGCAATTGCCAAGGAAATGGGAATGTCACTTGATGAACTTGTTAAGGGAGTTCAAGATGGAAAAATCAAAACAGAAGATTTTTTCAACGCCATTAAAAAGGTAGGTAACAACGATAACTTTTCTAAAATGGCGACCGAGTTTAAAACTATAGATCAAGCCATCGATGGAGCAAAAGAAAGTTTAGCTAATAGGTTACAGCCAGCATTTGAACAAGTAAACAAGTTCGGAATTAAGGCAATTACTGGAATTACTG
Source organism: uncultured Gemella sp. (assembly GCF_963519265.1). GTDB lineage: Bacteria > Bacillota > Bacilli > Staphylococcales > Gemellaceae > Gemella. The sequence continues at coordinate 27,909 of NZ_CAUQNQ010000009.1, forward strand.
AAGCACTAGAAAAAATCGACTTTAAAAACTTTGCTGAAAAGTTAGGTAGTTTCTTAGAAAGTATTGATATTGATGGAGTAGTTAATGGAATAGCTACTTCAATTAAAAATGTTGTTACAGTAGCTAAGGAACTATGGAAAGGGTTGAATGATAGCGGAGCGATAAGTGCCGTTTTAAGCGCCTTTAAAAACATTCAAAAGGCAGTAACTAACCTTGTTACAGCTTTGGCAAATAGTGGAGCAATTAGCACATTTGCACATGCTTTAGGTTTAATTGTGAACGTAGTAGCGAAAGTAGTTAGTGGGTTTGCTAAATTAATAGCTTCACTCCCACCAAGTGTAATTAGTGCCATTGCTTATTCATTGTTAGGAATTGTAGGTTCATTAAAAGCCATCAAGTTGGCAACTAAAGGACTTGATTTAATTAAGGGGTTAAACCCGTTTAAATTATTCAAGAAAAACGCTACTGAATCGTTAGATGAAGTTACGAAGAAAGCTAGAAGTTCTAAAAGTACTTTATCACAAATATTTGGTGGTTTTGGTAAATTACTAGAATCAGCAGGTAAAGGGATAGCAACAAGTGCCAAGGGAATTGGTACTGGTATTAAAACAGCATTGAGCGGTGTTCCGTCTGTTCTAACTGCTTTAGGTACTGGAATTTCAACTGCTGCACAAGGTATAGGAACTGGACTTGCTATTGCTTTTAAAGGTTTAGGAAGTGCCATTGCTATGGTGCCACCAACAACGTGGCTTGCATTGGGTGGAGCTATCCTTATGGTATGCGCTGGACTTGCACTTTTGGGAACTCAAGGAGATGGAGTAGCTAAGGTCTTTCAAGCCTTAGGAAGTGCCGTGTCACAAGTTATTCTTGCATTAGGTACTGGCTTATCAGCCGTTTTAGTTTCATTAGGAACTGTTATTCAATCAGTTGGACTTGCTATTAAGTCAGTATTTGAGGGAATAGGTAGTGTAATTCAATCTGTAGGTACTGCCATTAAGTCTGTACTTGAGGGGTTAGGTTCAGCATTTACTGGTTTTGGAAATGGAGTAAGACTGGCTCTTGAGGGAGTTGGGACTGTAATTACTTCGGTTGGTACTGCTATTCAATCAGCCTTACAAGGAGTAGCAAGCATTATTGATTCAGTTGGTAATGCTATTAAGTCAACTCTTGAGGGTGTAGGTTCCGTGATTGAATCAGTAGGTAATTCAATAAAATCAGTATTAGAGGGTGTTGGAACAGCCTTTGAGAAATTCGGTAACGCAGTTAAAACTGTGTGTGATGGAATTAAAGAAGTTATTGATTCAATAGGTAACTCAATAAGAACAGTACTTGATGGAGTAGCAAACGTAATTAAAAGTATAGGTGAATCAGCAGAAAAGGCAGGTAATGGGTTTAGGTTATTTGCTGAGGGTGTTAAAACTCTTGTTGATTTAAGCTTAGGTGATTTAGTTGCTACATTAACAGCAACGGCAACTGGAGTAGGTGCAATTACTGCTCATGCCGGGGAAATGACAACTGCTGGAGCAGGTATGCAAACCATGGCTAGCGGATTATCAATGTTAGGTCAAGCAGCAACTTCTGTACAAGGAGCATTTACTGCATTACCAACATTAATAACAAGCTTAACTACTTCATTAAATGCCTTACCACCTATCTTGATTACAACTTCAACAGCCGTTCAAATGTTTAGTACTAACATTACAACTTCACTAGCTGGACTTATGACTGCCAGCGGTTCAATTAGTGCTTTCAACAGTCAAATAACAAGCATAGGAACAGCAGTAAGTTCTGTTACTGTATCAATTAGTGCATTTGGTGTTGTTTTATCAACATTAGCAGTAAGCTTTGGTACAACTTCAGCTTCAATTGGAGCGTTAACTGGTGTAGTTAATGGTTTAACAAGTGCATTGTCACAAGTTGGAAGTACATCCACTAGCGTAGCAGGTCAGATTAATCAAATTGGTACTTCGATTTCATCGGTTGGAGCAACAGTATCTGGTATGGTCGCAAGCATTAGTGGAGCAATGAACAGTTTAGCTGGTGCCATTTCTTCAGCAATGAATAGTGCCTTAGGATCTATTCAAAGTACATGCCAACAATTTGTGTCTACACTTCAACAAACAGCCTCACAAATGGCACAAGAGGGACGTAGAGCAGGTGAAGAAGCAGGTAGAAATATTGCTGACGGCTTAAGGAGTAACGAAGGTAACGTTCGTTCAGCTATGGATAGTATCAAGAATACTGTTCAAAGCGTAGGTCAAAGTATAGTTCCAGTTGCTTATAATGTGGGAGCACAAGTAAGTAACGGAGTTGCTCGAGGTATGTACTCAGCATTAGGAGCGGTTATTGCAGCAGCAAACGCAATTATTATCGAGGTTGACAGAGCGTTAAGAGCTAAGGCGCAAATTCACTCACCATCAAGGCTTACACAGAAAAGAACAGGACACCACTTAACAGGTGGGGTTGCTACTGGTATGGTTAAAAATATGCCAGCATTGAATAAAGCGTTCGACGTTTATCAACGTGCAATTGACAAATTCAAACCTAACTTTGTGCCTGAGAACATGTTAAGTTTTAAAGGTGTTCCATCGTTTGCGACAGTAGGTGGAAGTAGTAACAACGTTACTAACAATAAAACAAGCAACTTTGGAGCGTTGCTACATATAGAAAATTTAAGCACAAATTCTGAAGAAGACGTTCGCAAATTATACGAACAAATAAAATTCTTGATTAAGGAGGAGAAAGACAGGCTATGATAACTAAATATATAACTTACAACCAACTAAACACAAAAGAGTTAGGATTAAGATTAGTAGATGAAATAGAACTGGAATCTTCTTCTCAAACTGTAGATTTAGTTGAAATAGACGGTGTGAACGGTGCGAAAATTAAAGATAATAAACGGTTGAAAGTAGTTGAACGTACTTTCCCGTTTAAAATCTATGATGAGAAAGCTAATGTCCAAAATATAATCAATAAATTAAATGATTATCTTATCAACATAGAGCCAAAATGGTATGATTTTGGCTTAAGTTGGGATAGTGAGTATCTTTATAAGGCGTACTTTTATGAAACGTTTAAAATTGAGGGAACATTAACAAGTAAGAAAAAATGTATCTTAAATTTTAAATTACATCCTATTAAATATCTAAAAACAGGACTTAATAAGATAACAGTTTCTAATGGTCAAATACTAAGAAACCCAGAACGTAGAAAAGCCAATCCACTTATTAAATTAAGAGGAACAGGAGATATTAATTTGAATATTAATTCTCAAATATTTAGGTTAAAAGGAGTTAGTGGACACATTGTTATCGACTGTGAAACGCAGTCCGCTCATTGGGATAATAAAGAACCGCAGTATGATAAGGTGTTCACTTATCCATTTCCACACCTTGAAATAGGAGATAACAGAATCTCATGGGACAACAACTCATTTGTTGTTGAAATAACCCCAAGATGGGAGGCGCTAGTTTAATGGCTTATCCTATTTTATATAAAGCAAATGAAACTAATTTTGAACATTTGGGGGTGTCAGTATTATCTGACGCTTCTAAATGCCACGTTTCAAGAGAGAAAAACGGTATATATATTCTCGAATTTGATTATCCAGTCAACGGTAAAAATGTTGATAAAATTAAAGAGGGAATGTATATCAAAAGTGACGCAGGTTACAGAACTAAAAATCAACGGTTTGTAGTTTCAAAGATCACTAAAACACAAAATGAATTTAAAATTTACTGTCAACACATTTCACAAGTTAAAACTACAATGAACGCTATCAGACCAGATATAACTATTACTGGAAGTGCTTTGATGGCACTATCAACATGGAGAGATAACTTGTTGGATAGTAGAGATGAATTCTTTGTTAATTCAGATATAACAACTGTAAATTCTACTACGTGGAAAGTTGAAAACATTGAGAACGCCCGTGATGCTTTAGGTGGTAAAGCAGGTTCAATTCTTGATGTTTGGGGTGGAGAATATGAATTCGATAACTTAAATATTACACTTCACAAAAGTATGGGAATTGATAACCCAACCATCATTGCTTACGGTAAAAACTTGTTAGACTTAGAACAAGAACAATCAATACTTGAAACTTACACTTCAGTTTTTCCGTTTAAAAAATATACTGATGATAATAACAGGGAGCAATTAATAACATTGCCAGAAATACTACTTGATAGCATACACTTAAATAAATTCACTCATAGAAGAATTTTAAAAGTTGATTTTTCAAGTGATGAAAATATTAAAAGTGTAGAGCAGTTAAGAAGCAAAGCTAAAAGTTACATTAAAAGTAATAATGTAGGTGTGCCAAAAACTAACTTAAAGATCAACTACCAAGATTTATCAAAAGTTGAGGGCGTGTTTGATAACCCAGCACTTGAACAGATAGATTTATGCGACAGATTGAAAGTTTATTACAACGAGTTGGGAATATTAAATGAGAATGCGAAAGTAGTTAAGGTAATTTGGGATGTTATCCTTGAAGAAAATCACGAGATAGAAGTAGGAGATGGTAGAAGTAGCTTTACAGATGGTAATTCAGCTAAATTAGAAGCACTTCAAGTACAAAACGATTCACTACTAGCTAGAATAAATTTTCTAATTGCTGAACAGGAAGCAGCATACGACAGATTTTTTAAAGAAAAATCAAAAATTATTGAAGATAAGGTTAAAGATGGATATGAAAAAGCCTTGTTAAGTAGCGAAGAAAAGCTCCGAAAAATGGGTGAAGCCTTTGACGAGAAACTAGCACCTATTAGAGACCAAGTATCAGCAACCGTTGAAAACTACAACAGGCAATTCCAAGCTACAAACTTAGAGATAAGCAAGAATAGAGTTGAAGCTACTAAGCAAATTCAAGCTTTATCTGATCGAGTTAACAACATTCAAGATATTTCAAACAATGAAACAGTTGTAGAGCTTAGAGGACTTGTTAACGGTGCTACAAGCAAGGTTACAGAACTGGAAACAAGCATATCAAGAGAATTTACTGCTGTTAAGAAGAAAAATGAAGATAGCTTGAGTACAGTTAAGGCTGAGTTTATTAAAGGTGTAGATGGTTTAAAAAGTAAAGTTAGTTCTCTTGAAGAATATAAAAATCAAGATGGCACACGAACCGAGAGCTTGAAGCAATGGGTTCAGCGTGATACTGCTAGTCAATTAAGCCGTGAAAGAACTGAAATTAATAAAATCATTGATAATAAAGGTTTTGTTAAGAACACAGAATTTAGTAGCAAATTCACAGAAAGTGCTAGAGGAATTACCAACCAACTATCAGCGTTAGAGACCTACAAGAATCAAGACGCAGTAAGAGTTGCTAATATGCAAATTTGGGCACAAAATAACACAGCTAATCAACTGACTGCTGCAAGACGTAGCATTGAAAGTTGGGTTAACGAGAAAGGTTATGCAACTACTTCTGTAGTTGAAAACAAGGTGCAAGAAACAGCAAACAGTTTTAGTCGTGAAATCAGTAATGTTAGAAATAGTATTCCAACTAGTTTAGGTGGTAGAAATTATATTATTGACAGTAAAAATCTAAATGCTAAGACACATTGGGGTAGTGGTAAATGGGATGAAACAGTTGATGGTGATACCATCATTTTGACAAAAAAAGGTGGAAGCGATAAAACTGGTTTTTGGTTTAACCTAACAGATTTAGTTAAAACTCAATTCCAAAACGAGACGTTAACATGGTCTATTGAAATTAAAGCTAGTAGAAATATTACTTTAAATTCAGTTGGCTTTGAAACTAATGGTCAAAAAAGAATTGATATATCAACTAACTGGACGAGGATATCGCACACTTTTACAAATAGATTTTCAAAATTTTACATGTTCACTTTTAATGACCCTACTACTAATTTTAATAATGGAGATAAAATTTATATCAAATTACCAAAATTAGAAACAGGGAATATTGCTACCGACTGGACACCAGCTCTTGAAGATACTCAGCAAAGTATCAACGAGTTAAACACTTGGAAACAAACAGCTACACAAACCTTAAATACAGTTAGTAGTGGATTAAACGATACAGTAAAACATTCACAACTTAGAATAGGAGCTGATGGAATTGATTTTGGTTCAAATAAAGTTTTCAATGGTAGAAATCTAGCAAGTATTCTATCAGTTAGTCCAGAAAGTATACAAGCCATTTCTGATAGGGTGATTATCACACCAAGTAATGAGAATTTAGTGTTACCAGAGTTTAGAGAAACGGTAATTTCTAATAGTAGGGATAAATGGATAACACCGTTAATCACTGGTGATAAATTACAAAATGGAGACCAATTTATCATTGAAGGGGTAGGTTCATGGTATGGTAGGTTAACACAATCTCTTAACTTTACGATTGAAATACAATATAAAACAGGTAGCTACACATGGAAATTCCCAGTTATAGTAAGAAGTAATGAATATTCAACTAATGATACTTTAAAATGCACACTTACAGTAACTGGATTAACAGGAGAAGTTAAAAGTTATAAATTGGGATTGTTGCAAAATGGAACAAGTAATTTCACAAATATTACTTTTAAAAACGCTAAAATCTATAAGAAAAAATCAGCAGAATTAATTGTTGATGGTTCAATCGAAGGTCGACAAATAAAAGCTGAAACATTGGAAACTGGACACCACAAGGCAGGAAGTATCACTTCAGAAATTATTGCTGCTAACGCAGTCAAAGCTAAGCATGTGTTAATAGATGATGGTTTAATTCATAATTTACTAACGCATAATGCTTTTATCAACAAACTTTGGGCACAACAAGCTTTCATTAACAAATTAAATGCAGTTAAAATTAGGTCTACTCAAATTGACACAGATACCTTAAATGGTGTTGTAATATCTGGACAATCTAAAATTAAAATAGGTCAATATGGATTCTTACAACCTATCGAAAAAGGCTTACAAATTAACGCACCTGAGAATTTTGGAAGTAAGCGAGGTATTGGACTTCAAATTGCTGGTGAGGGTGTAGGACCAAAAGAAAGTGGAGTACCACCAGGATTATTCATATATGAAGACCCTGATTTCACAAAAGGAAATACTGTTCCAAGTGCAGTTAATAGAGTGCTATTAACAGTTGCTGGTATGGCTTGTTTTTCATCAAGAATCTTAGGGTCTGTTGTTAAGGGTCAACCTATTCTTACAAATTTAGACTATAGTTCTCCATTTTCAAATCATGCTCCTGTAAAATTCATAGGATATAAAGAGGGTGGATTAATGCGATTCTTTAGTACTGACAACTCCAACTCTGATATTTGGAACATCAAAGTAGACCAATGGGGATCAGATAGAAAATTAAAGACTGATATTAAAGAGTCGGAATTTAACGCACTTGAATTTGTAGAAAAATTAAAATTCAAAGACCATGGCTGGAATAAAGATGAAATTGGTTACGAAAGACCGCACACTAAATGCGGGTTGATAGCACAAGAAGTTCAAGAACTTGATGAAAGTTTAGTAGTAGACTATGAAACATATTTAGGGTTAGATGGATTACGATTAATTAATATTGCTCTTAAAGCAGTACAAGAATTATCACAACAAAATAAAATATTAAAAAACAAATTGGAGGAATTAATCAATGGATAATCAATTACAACCAATAGACTTAATCGCACAAGAATTAAGTGAAAAAACTATGCAATTAGCTCATTACAAAGTAGCTTACAATGAGTTAACTAATGAGCTAGAAGCTAAAGAAAAGGAATTAAAAGAATTAAAAGAAACTAAAGTAAAAGAACCAAAACAAGAGGAGGTAGATTAATATGGCACTAGAAATATCAGTAAAACAACCTAACCCAACCGCAGGAGGATATAAGAGCGTAAACGTATATTTTAATATGAATACTGGAGGTATTTATTTCAACGGTAACGTAGAATTACCAGGTAAATTTGCAACTGCTAATGATGCAGAAATTTTAGAAGAAATTAGAAAACAAATTGCAGTTCAAATGTACACAGGTGAGGCAACACCAGCACTAGTTACGGAGTATGCTAATCTTAATAAGCAAATAGGCATTTTAACAGGTAACAAGCAAGATACTGCTGAACGTGAGAAAGCATTAACTAAACTATTCGCTAAGGTGAATAAAGGTAATGACAAAGTACTGATGACGTTACTTTTAGACGTGTTAGACCCAAAAACAATCACAACAAACAAAGATAAAATTATCAACGCTTTTGATTCTTACGAAGTTAACACAGATTATTCAGTAGGTGATAAATTTAAGTTTGATGGTAAATTATACGAAGTTATCGCAGACCACACAAGCGTTGTTGAGTGGGTGCCAAGTGCTGAACCTACTAAGTATAAAGAAATCACCTTTGAACGCACTGAAAACAAAGAACAATTAGAAGATGATAACAACCGTTACATTACTAAATTACAATTAGATGAAGCATTAACAAAAGTAGTTCAATCAATTATGGAACAATTATCACAAGAAGATGAAGATGAAGGAGAAGAAGAACATGAAAATCACGGAGAAAATAGCAACAATCTATCACACAGCGAGGGGGATAATTAAGATGAGATTTAGAGTAAAACATGCAAAATTTAAACAAAATGATTATTTAGTACAAACTCATATGAGAATGGTTATTACAGAGGTTGAAACTTTAGAGCAAGTACCTAACTTTGGAAACTTACGTGAAATGGTTAAGCTGGCAGTTGATGAGTTTAAGCAAAAAGAAGCTGAATTAAAAGCAATTGAGGAAGCAGCAAAAGAAGTTGTTGCTCCTGCTCCAGTAAGTGAACAACCTAAAGTTGAGGAAGTACCAAAAGAGGTAGTTACTCCAACATCAACAGTAAGCGAAGTACCGAAAGAAACTGCAGAGCACGCTGAATAGCGTGTTCTTTTTTTGGAGGTAGTCTGTTATGGAGAATTATATTTTGCAATTTGTATTGCAATTATTCACAGTCGCTATTATTCCATTAACTAAAATATGGTTCGACAATAGCAATAAACAAATGGCTAAACAATTTGAACAGCTAAATAAGGAAGTAAAGAGTACTCAAGATAAAGTTGATGAAGTAACACAAATAGGTCTACATAATCGTGATTCGAATAAAAGTATAATGTCGTTTAGGTTGCACAAGGAATTTAGTGAAGCGATAGAGCGTGGATATACTACAAGCGAAGATTTATCAGAATTAAGTGGATTGTATAAAAGTTATCAGGAAATAGGTGGAAATGGTAAAATTACAGCCCTGTATAGTAGGTTTAAGAATCTACCTATAGAAAAGTAGGAGGATAAACAAATGGAACAATTAGAATTTTTAAAGCCGGCATTAGTATTTTTAATAGTAACATTACTTGGGATGTTAGGTAAGTTTTTGAAAGAGTCAAAATTCTTTCCAAATGAAATGATACCAAACTTTCTAGGAGTGTTAGGAGGACTGATAGGAATTATCCTATTTAAAGATGCAACAGCAATTACTCTTGGAGTGGGTGCTGTTGGTGTGCATCAAATTTACAAACAAACTGTAGGAAATAACTCTGAAATTGATAATTCAGAGAAATAATGATATACTTTAATATATCAATCCCCCTGTTCCTATATAGGCAGTTACGACTGACACAGGGGTTCTTTTTGTAGGTGTCAATGAGATACACTATGTACCAACAAATAGTGAATTAACGTTTAAGCGTATTTTGAGTACGTCCCTTGTTGGGAATTAAACAAATAAAACTTTCAAAGACTAGGTTTATACTTAGTCTTTTTTATATTAATTAAAACGGAGGATAAATAATGGTATTACTTAAAAAAATACTAGATTTTCTAAAATCAGAAGTTAACAAACTTCACGATTTTGACGGATACTATGGCAGTCAATGTGTAGACTGGATAAACTACTACTTATGGACTTTCTGGAAGATAAGACTGTTCGGAAATGCTATTGATTTACTTAACAACGCAAAAGAACAAGGTTTACAAGTAATTTATAACGCACCAGGAGTTAATCCTAAGGCTGGAGATGTGTTTGTAATGGAAGTTCCGACACACCAGTTCGGACATACTGGAGTAGTTATTGAAGATAGTGACGGTTACACGATTAAAACTATTGAACAGAACATTGACGGCAATTCTGACGCATTAACTGTCGGTGGCCCAGCACGTTATAATGAACGTGATTTTACTGGTGTGATAGGTTGGATAAGACCGAAAATTGATTATTCACAGGAGGAACAACAAATGACTTATACTGAAGATACTACTTATTTAAGACAAACTCCACAAGTGGGAGTAGCACCTTATAGACAAGTACACGCTCACTCAACTGGAAATCCAACAAGTAAAGCTAGTGGAGAAGCTACTTATATGAGAAATAAAGATCTAAATAGTGGCTTCTATACTCACGTGGTTGGAAATGGTAAAGTCTATCAAACAGCTTACGTAGGTCAAGGAGCATGGGATGTTGGCGGAGGTTGGAACAACGAAACATTCGCAGCAGTCGAACTTATAGAAAGCCATCAGACTTATGAAGAATTTAGAGCTGACTATGAGATTTATATTCAGTTACTAAGAGATTTAGCAAATCAAGCTGGAATACCTATCACGGTTGATACTGATAGTTTAGAGGGAATTAAAACGCACTATTATTGCACAAATAACCAACCTAACAACTTTTCAGACCACATAGACCCTTACCCTTATTTAGCAAAATGGGGAATTACTAAAGAACAGTTTAAGAAAGATATAGAAACTGGAACAGTAAGTAATAAGCCAGCAGTAGTTGAAATAAATGTATTAGACACTAATACGAACCTTGAGAACAGAGAACAACCTTATTATAGAGGTTATATGAATACTGATTATTATGTAGAAACAGAACCGAACGCAAACAGCAAAGATAAAGAATTTCTACCGAAAGGTACTGAAGTTTATATTTATGAAAAGAAAAACGGCTGGAGTCGAATTGGTTCAAACTCTAGCAATCAATGGATTGAAGATGATTATGTAGTTAACTGCAATATCTTCTAAAATAAACCCCACATTAGTGGGGTTTATTTTTTTTAAACTTTTTTTAAGAAAGAGCTTGCATTTATACATAATATTATGTATAATATAATCATACAAACAAAACAAAAGGAGAACTAAAGACAATGTCAAAACAAGCTTTTATAAAAAACGCAATAACAGGAAATAATGCTTTCTTAGTGAAAGAACAAAAATTTTTACTTGAAAATTTAGATAAGTTTACAGATTTCGTGAAAGTGGACGCTAACGAAATCTACGATTATTCAAATTTTAATTTAGACGCACTACGTTTATTAATAGAACACGGATACGAGGCGGAGGCTTTAAAATCAATAACTAAAATTAATACTTATATCCGTGAAAAATTTGAAAACTTCTGTATAGCGGTAGCGATGGGGGAGGTAAAATTATAATGTTAACACTAAATATAAACGGTAAAAAATATCATAGCACTAATTATAGTGCTATGATTGAAACTATACAAAACAACATTAGTTATGATATCATAGAAGACGAGATACTTTATACTGAAAATAAAGTGATGAAAGATAACGATGGAGAAATGGATGAAGATTTATTTGATATGTATATCGGAGCACTTGAAGATTACCAGTACAAAGAAATAGTAACATCTCACCTAAATAAATTAAATATAAAATATAAAATAACAGGAAAATCAGAGGTGTATTAATTTGATTAAAGATATTGAAGAATTGTTAAAGTTAGATATTACAAGTTATAAAATAGGAAAAGATACTGGAATACCAGTACAACAAATAGATCGTTACAGAAAGACGATGAAAGTTGGCAATATAACTCTAACTAACGCATTGAAACTTCATAAATATTATAAAGAAATTAAAAAAACTTTAAAATAACTCTTGCATTTATACATAATATTATGTATAATATAAGTATAGATAAAACAAAAGGAGAACTACAACAATGATAAAACTTACTTTTAAACACAGAGGATATAACAGAATTATAGAATTTACTGAAGATACTTACAGAAGCATTTACTACCAATTAGGTGAAATGTTAAACAGAGGTGAACCAACTTTTGAAGAAGATAGATTTATCGAAGATAAAATGGATTATGAAAAATATCAAGAGTTAATGGATGAAGACTTCGACAAAGCTATGGACTATTGGGAAGAAGTAAAAGAAACTATTACTGAAGAAAATTATAGAGATTTTATAGCTAGTTTATTGGAAGGTAACAACTACAGAAGCTATGATTTAATAAACTATTAATAAAATAACCCCCTCTTACACATCTATTAAAACACTTATGTAAGAGGGGGACGTTTTTATTTAAAAATAATATCAACGATATT
>NZ_CAUQNQ010000010.1:0-39682 GCF_963519265.1 uncultured Gemella sp.
AACATTGTTCATATAATTATCTCCTATATTTAAAGAAAAAGTAGGAAGGAGGAAAGACTCCTCAATACCTACTTTACAAAATTTCTATGTATTTATTAAAAAAATTATTTTTCTTCGCGTTTTTTATCTAAACCTACTACGTCTAATAGCGCAACAAAAATAGTAAATAATACAGCTAGTATTGCACAGTCGCGAAGTGTATTAATCTCACCATTAGTTCCTAAAATAGATGAAACGATAAATACTATAACAGCTGAAAATATAAACGACCAAATAAGTGAAATAATATATTTCATTGTCACCACTCCTTAAATTTTATCTACAATATCTATTATACAACTATTCTTATAAACTAGCAAGATTTTTATTGATATTTTATATATTTATATGCCTTTTAAATTATAGAGAAAAGGTATAGAATTATTAATGATGGGTATGACGGTATTTTATAGGGGATTTTATGAAAACGATAATAAGTTTTCATAAATTGTAGCTATAAATAAAAAATATGTTATAATATATACAACGTTATGGAGGTTACCAATGTACCAAAAAGTATACATAGATAATAATATTGAAAATTTAATAACCGATGAAGTTAGGGGTGTATTTAATGATTATGCTGTACCGTTTAGTTTTATAGAAGACTCAAGTATTGCTGACAGAAATGCATTGTATTTAACTAATGATAAAGAAAAACTTAGTGATAAGTTAATAAATGTATTTTTATTGAGTGAAGAATATGATTTTTTAGATGTGAAAAATGCGATTTTTATTAAAAATATAGAAGATATAGTAAATGTTAGAAAAAACGATGTTTGGAAAAAATGGGCACAGGAATTACAATTTTTAGCGCAGTGCAGTTTGGCGTATAGTAAGGATAGATTTGATAGAGAGCGCTCTGAAAGAATTAGAGAAATTGCATGTGAGATGTTAGCGTTCAAATATGATTTACCACTTGAAAAGATAAAAATAGATTTTGCTGGTGAAATAGGATATCAAACACCAAAAGTTGAAACTAGAGCGGCGGTAATTAAGGATAATAAGATACTGTTGGTTAGGGAACAATTTGATGGGAAATGGGCGTTACCAGGTGGGTATCAAGATGTGAACATGAGTATTAGAGAAAATGTTATAAAAGAAGCAAGCGAGGAAGCAGGTGCTGTGGTTAAACCGCAAAAAGTAGTAGCAGTTCTTGATTATAATAGACATCATCACGTTAATTTTCCATTTGGTATGGTGAAGATATTTGTCTTATGTGAATATATTTCTCATAATTTTCATGAGAATACGGAAACTTTAGGTGCGGAGTTCTATTCACTTGATGAATTACCGGAATTATCGCTAACTAGAACTACGAAAAAACAATTAGAAATGTGTTTTGAATGTTCTAAAAATTCAGAAAATTGGGATACTATATTCGATTAATAAATTTTAGGAGATGGTTTTAAAAATATGAATTTACGAGAGACTTTAATAAATAAAAATCTTCCCGTGCACGAGCAACTCATGTTTTGTTTGTTGTTAACTGCGGTTGGAGGTTTTTTCGATGCTTATACATTTGTTAACTGCGATGGTATTTTTGCTAATGCGCAGACAGGAAATTTAATTTTTGTAGGTATAGACTTAATTGAAGGAAACTTTCGAGAGGTTTTACATTATTCAATACCGATATTATCTTTTGTAGTAGGGGTATTGGTGAGTAAACATATCGAAACGAAGTATAAAGAATTATCTATATTTAAACACATATATATGCTATTGCTTACACAAATATTTGCTTTGTTGGTTATATTATTTAAACATCAATATTTAGGTGTAGATATTAGACCCATTGTAATATCATTTATCTGTGCAATTCAGTTTGATGGTTTTAGAAAAGTAAATAATTTAGTTTTTGCAAGTGTATTTTGCACAGGTAATCTGCGCTCTATGAGCGAGCATTTATATAAGTATGTTGTTTTGAAGAAAAAAGAAAGTAAAACTCCTCTTGCGATTTATTCTACGGTTATCTCGGTGTTCTTATCGGGGGTAGTTTTAGGGGCTGCAATGTCAAAGATTTTCTTGCATAAGGCGATTTTTGTACCACTGATTATTATATGTATTAACTTATTTTTGGTTACTACTATTTATCATAAGTTTGGGCGAAAAAAAATATAAAATAATAAAATTTCAAGGCGATTTTAGATATCAGTTATTAACTTTTATAAACGTCTTGAAATTTTTTATATTTAAATAAAAATTGTTATAAATGCATTTACATAAAGTTTTATAGATGTTATAATCAATATAGAGATAAAAATTAGGGTAATTTTAATACTAAGGGGGTATTTTTATGAGTGAAACAGTATTAAAAAAATTCAATGAATATTTGTTAAATAGAAAAGAGTTTTCTACTAACACTATTAATTCGTACGATAGGGATTTGAAAAAAATCTTTTTATATTTAGCGGAAAAAGGGTATTCTACTGAAGATTATTCTTGGTTAAATGAAGAATTTGTATCTAGATACATTGATTACCTTAAAGATAAGGATTATTCTTCTGCAACTTTATCAAGAACTATTTCGACTGTTCACATCTTTGTGGAGTATTTATGGATTGAAAAGATTATTCCAAATAGAGTAAATATAGAAGTTCATATCGATAAAGAAGATCATCATGATTTAGTGATTTTCACAAGACAAGAAATTGCTAAAATTCTAGATGTGAAAACGAACAATTTAATGGGGTATAGAGACAAAGCTATTTTTGAATTATCTTATTCTATTGGAATTAAACCAACAGAGTGTATTAATCTAGAACTTAAAGATATTAATACTACTATCGGATATTTAAAATATAGAAAAAAAGAAGGCTATAGAACAATAGCACTTAATAGAGAATCAGTTGAAGCTATTGAAAATTATATAGTAGAGTTGAAAAAAGAATACCCAAAAATCAAAGATGATAGTAAATTGTTCTTGAATCATGACGGTGAAGGTATTAGTCGTCAAGGCTTTTGGAAAATATTCAAAAAACGTCAACAAGATTTAGGATTAACAAAAGAACTAAATACTATGAATTTTAGAAATTCTCTTGCTATTCATCTGCTTGAAGATAAGGTGCCTGCAGAAGAAGTTCAAGAGTTATTAGGTTTAAAAAATATTAATAGTTTAAAACTATATTTCTCTAGTTTGGAGGGAAATAAATCGAAAAGAATGATGACGAATCATCCAAGAAAAACGATTAATTAAAGGATAAAATAAATGTATAATGTTAACTTAGAGGTTTTTCAAGGCCCACTTGATTTGCTTTTGCATTTGATTGAAAAAATGGAGATAGATATTTATAATATACCTATAGCTCGTCTAACAGAGAGTTATTTGGAATATATAAATAATAGCGAAGAATTTTCATTAGAAAATGCAGAGGAATATATTGTAATGGCAGCAACACTATTACACATAAAGAGTAAAAATTTACTTCCTAAGTTTGAAGATGAAACTATAGAAGACGAAGAAGATTTGGTTCAGCAGCTTCTTGATTATAAAAATTACAAGGAACTTAGCGAAAAACTTGATAATCTTCAAAAAATTAGAGCACAGTTCTTAGATAAAGAAAGTGTAAATATTGAAGTAGAGGGTAGTATAGAAACACTAAGAATGCCTTCTTCGAAGTTGTTACAAGCTATGGAGAATATTCTTAGGTCTCTTGAAGATAAAGAAAATGATGTGTCATTGGTAAGTTATCGCAGAGAAGTTTCATTTGAACAGGTGAAAGAAGAACTAGTTAATAAGTTTAAAAACAGAAGAAATATGTCATTTTTCGAGTTGATTAAGTCATATTCGCAAAAGAATGAAGTTGTTTTGGTTTTTATGGGGATATTAGCGATGATTAAAGATCAGGAATTGCTATGTGTTGACAAAGATAGTGAAATCATTCTAGAATATAAATCGAAGGAAAATTAATATGCTATTAGATGAAATAAAAAAAATAATTGAGGCTTTGCTTTTTATGAAAGGTGAAGATGGACTTAATATTGAATATTTTTCTACTTTTATGGAAGTTGAGCCTCATGAAGCTGAAAATATGCTAAATGTATTTTGTGAAGAGTATAATAATGCTAATAATTCGCTAATAATTAAGAAATTTGGTACAACTTACAAAATGTTATTAAGAGATGAGATGGCTGAGGTAATAAAAAAAGCTGTAATATCTAAAAATCTTGTTAAGTTATCCAAAGCTTCTTTGGAGACTTTAGCAATTATCGCATATAATCAACCGATAACAAAAGTTCAAATCGATAAAATAAGGGGTGTAAGTAGTGATTCTATATTACACTCTCTTGTTAGTAAGGAACTTATAGTATCTAATAAAACATTAGATACTATTGGTAAGCCGAAGCTATATGAAACAACTGATATATTTTTAGATGTTTTTGGATTAGAAAGTTTGGAACAATTACCTAAATCAGAAATTGTTACTAGTGAAGAAATAAATAAATTTTTACAAAATTAGGAGGACGAGATGGCAGAAAGACTGCAAAAATTAATAGCGGCATCAGGGTATACATCACGAAGAAAGGCTGAACAACTTATTCTTGATGGAAAAGTGAGTGTTAATGGTGAAGTTGTAAAAGAATTAGGAGCTAAAGCGGAACCGAGTGACATTATTATCGTAGAAGGAGTACGATTATTAAAAGAAAATAAGAGATATTACTTATTCTATAAACCAGAAAAAGTAATTACATCTATGTCTGATGAAAAAGATCGTACATGTGTAAAAGACTTTTTTGAAAATGTTAATGAACGTGTAGTACCTGTAGGAAGATTAGACTACGATACTTCGGGTGCACTTATTATGTCAAATGACGGTGAGTTTATTAATTTAGTAACACACCCTAAGCATAAAATTAAAAAGACATATGTTGCAAAAATTAATGGAAAATTAGAAGATAATCATCTGAGAATACTTCGTAATGGGGTTAGAATCGATAATTATAAAACTGCTAAAGCGGAAGTTAATATTGTTAAAAATAAAAATAAGAGTGGAAATACACTAGTGAGATTAACAATTCATGAAGGGAAAAATCGCCAAGTAAGAAGAATGTTTGAAGCATTAGGTTATGAGGTGATTAAATTAAAACGTGAATCTATAGAAGATTTAACTTTAGAAGGGCTAAAAAAGGGTGAGTATAGACCTCTTACAATTCATGAAGTAAAAAGACTTATTAATAAGGCTAAAAATGGAGAGAAGTAAATAATTAGGAAGTGATGTATAGTGGCAGAGAGAGTATTAATAATAGATGACGAGGAAAGAATTAGAAAATTATTGACTATGTATCTTGAAAAAGAAGGATATATTGTTGATGAAGCTAGTAATGGTCATGATGGTTTAGAAAGATTAAAGTATATGGACTATTCTTGTGTGCTTCTAGATGTTCAACTACCGATGCTGAATGGGAAATCAATTTTATCGGAACTTAGAAAGACTAAGGCGACACCGGTGATAATCATGTCAGCTCAAGCTGATGAACAAAGTAGAGTTGAAGGGTTTGAATTAGGTGCAGATGACTATGTTGTTAAACCTTTTAGCCCAAGAGAGCTGATGCTAAGAATTAAAGCCATTCTTCAGCGTACAAAGAGAAGTGTCTTTTATACTCCAGAACTTTATGCAAAAGATGTACTTGTTTTTCCAGGGTTAATCATTGATGTTAATTCGCATAAAGTTATTGTCGATGACAGTGAAGTATTGTTAACTCCTAAAGAGTTCGATTTGCTACTATTTTTAGCTAAATCACCGGACAAGGCATTTAAACGTAATGAAATACTTCGTGCTGTTTGGGATTATGATTTTTATTCAGATCTCAGAACTGTTGACACTCATATTAAGCGTGTTAGGAAAAAATTTGATAAAATATCTCCAAAGGTTGCTCAGATGATTGTAACGGTTTGGGGAATAGGATATAAATTTGATACATCACAAAATAGTCTATAAAAGGAGAATATATGCTAGCATTTTATAGAAATTTAGCAAAATTAACTAGAACTGCGAGTAAATTAGCAGGGAAAAAGGGAACGGATTTACCTGGTAAGGTATTAAGAAAAGTAAATGATAATGTTCTTACTAAATTAGCTAGTGATTTTGATGAAATTGTTTTTGTAACTGGGACTAATGGGAAAACAACAACATCAAATCTTATCGGTCACACTTTAAAAAGTGCTGGTGAAAACTTTATTAATAATTTTGAAGGAGCAAATATGCTAGATGGTATTATCTCAACATTTGCTATTCAGGGAAGAAACAATACTAAATTAGCTATTATTGAAATTGATGAAGGTTCTATTAAACGTGTTATGAAATATATTACACCAACGAAATTTGTTATCAATAACTTCTTTAGAGATCAAATTGATAGATTTGGTGAAATAGACACATTAATTGCGACGATTGGAGAACAGCTTGAAGGGGAAAAAATCCAGTTAATCTTAAATAGTGATGATCCATTTGTTACAAGACTTTCTAACTATGGTGAAGATAATATTTATTTTGGAATTGCAAAGGATGCATATCAGTTTTCTGATTTTGGAATTTCTGAGTCTAAATTCTGTCCGAATTGTGGTATGGAGTTGATTTATGATCATGTTCACTATAGTCAACTTGGATTTTACCATTGTTCTAAATGTGATTTTAAACATCAAAGCGTTAAGTATGAAGTAACAAGAGCTTCAGTTGAACCTTTTATTAAGATGAGTATTAATAATGAAGAAGCAATAGAGACAAAACTAGCTGGAGATTATAATATCTACAATCTTTTAGCAGCTTATTCATTACTTAAAGAATTAGGGTTATCTGAAGAAAAGATAAAAAATGGACTTGGAACATACACTCCTACTAATGGTCGTATGCAAAGTATTAGTTTTGCAAATGGATCTACAGTATTATTAAATTTAGCGAAAAATCCGGCGGGGCTAAATGCATCGCTAGCTATTGCTAACTCAATTAAGGAAGAAATAAACTATTTATTAGTCCTTAATGATAACGGTGCTGATGGAATTGATATATCATGGATATGGGATACAGATTTCAATATACTAGCAGGACAAAATATTAATAATATAGTTTGTTCTGGAAAGCGAGCAAAGGAATTAGCTCTAAGATTAAAATATAGTGAAGTAGAAGCTAATATTGTAGTTTATGAAGATATATCAGAGGCTGTTACTAAGCTGAAAAATTATACTGAAAAATATGCGATTGCTATTCCGAATTACACAGCTTTAGTAGAAACTCAAAGAGAATTGGAGAAATAATTCTATGGATTTAAAATTATATCATTTTATGCCAGATAAATTGAATTTATATGGTGATATAGGAAATGTGATTGCACTAAAGAAACGTTGTGAATGGCGTGGAATTAATCTTGAAATTGAAAATATTACATCTACTGATGGTGTTAAATTAACAGATTGTGATATGTTTTTTATCGGTGGAGGATCTGATAGAGAGCAATGTATTGCAACTGAACAGTTTAGTAAGATTAAGAATGAGTTTAAATCTGCTATTGAAGATGGGATTCCAGCTCTTACTATTTGTGGGGGTTATCAATTTCTTGGTGAGTATTATAAAACTGTGGATGGCGATAAGCTACCAGGTTTAAATATACTAGATTTTTATACAGAATCAAAAAAAGATGCACCGCGTCTTATAGGTAATATACTCGTTGAATCTGAAAAATTTGGTAATATTGTAGGGTTTGAGAATCATGGTGGAAGAACATATCACAATTACGAAACTCTAGGAAATGTAGTGGTTGGATATGGAAATAATGATGAAGATAAAAAAGAAGGGATTCTATACAATAATCTGATTGGAACTTATCTTCATGGTCCAATTTTACCTAAGAACCCTAATGTAACAGATTATCTAATCAAAGCTGCATTAGATAACAAATATGGAACTTATGACTTTATTGAATTAAATAATGATATAGAGTTGAATGCTAATAAACACATGGTCGAACTGTTGAAAAGACAAATAAATAAGAAATAGGACTGATATAAGAGGTCTAAATTTAAAAGTTTATATGAAACTCATATTCATAAATGCAGTGGTTTGTTGGGGCTGACTCAAAAGTCCTAAATTTTTAAAAAAAGTGTATATTATAACTCATAGACGCAGTGGTTTATTGATTTCAAAAATCGCTTTATAAAAGCTTTTTTGAAATCTAATAAACTGTGCGGGAGTGACTTAACAAAATTGATTTTCCGAAATCATGATTTTTGAGTCACTCCCATTTTTTTATTTATTAAAATTGTTGTATACATTCTTTAAACTTAGTGATAAGTTCAGAAATTAATTCTTTATCTAAGCATGAGAATGCTATTCTTATATGTTCATCGTCCATTGAATACACTCCATATTTGTATTCATTTAAGAATTTTAATCTAAACTCGTGTGCATTAATTGTGCTAGGTAGTTTAATAGTGAAGAAATAACCAGAGTTGAAAGGTAAAACTGTAACTAAAGTATCTATTTGTTCTTTAATGATAGCTGATTTTAGTTCATTATATCTTTCTTGGATAATATTATCATTTTCTTCTTTTTCTTTAAGTGATGCTTCATTGTCTAGTAATCTTATTGCAATTTGTTGTGATAAGTTTGATGGTGATGATGTTGTGCTTCTTAAATATCCTTGTGTTTTTTCTTGAAGTTTTAGTCGTAATGAGTCATCCTTTGTGTAATATGTGATGAAACCTACACGTAATCCCCAACTATAATATTCTTTAGTGATTCCATCTAATTTAACTATTAGACAGTTTGAATTTTCTGCAAGTTTATATGTTGCACTAAGAGTAGGAGTTTTGTGATTATCTTCGAAAAATAATCCGAAGTAAGCATCATCAGAAACGATGATAAGTTGTTTATTTGGGTGCTCTTTAGCGAAAATGTTAATTACTTCAACTAATTGAGTTAATTCTTCATCTGATGGCGTATAACCTGTTGGGTTATTAGGAAAGTTTAATATTAATGAAATTTTATCTTCTTTAATTGCATATAGTGCTGTTTTAAAGTTTTCGACACTAAAATTATTATTTTCATCAAATTGGTTGTATTTATAGATGTTGTTCCCTAATTTAATTGTGTATATTTGTGCGTAGTTTTGCCAAAATAGATTCGGTAAAAGTAAAGCATCCTCCGCCTCACTAAATAAGTTTGCTGCAATATCAATACCTTGTGTAATACCTGTAGTTACCATTGGTAAAGATAAATATTTATCATTGATTTTAGGATTATCTTTTAAAATTTTTTCTTTCCATAATTCTCTCATTTTAGGTAATCCTGGTGTTGGAGAATATGGTAAATATTCTGAATTGTTTATTTCTGTTATGACTTTGTTTATTGATGGTAGTGCCATCGCTTTTTTGTTTTCTGTAGCAATACCAATTGTAGCATTAATTGCTCCTTCAACTGCGGCTGTTTCTTTTGATTGAATTAGTACATCTTGAGGTAAAATAATATTTTCACCTAATTTTGAAAAAAATGACATAGTATTCCTCCTATTTAGTATATAAATTAATTATACCATTAATAGCTGATTACTAAAAGATTTTAACAAGAGTATTTTTATAATCGTAGCTAAAATTTGTTATTTGTGGTAGGATAGTAATATCTGATTAAAGTAGGAGAATTTGAATGAAAAGTGTAGATTTATTAAAAAATAAAGGTGTAATGAATTTTACTCCGATATTCTTATTAATTATTGCATATTCGTTTTTACAAGGTATACTATTTGAATATATCTTTAAAAGTTTAGTTGGGTATAATATTATATCTGTTTTATGTTCGTATATATTATCAGCTGTTATTTTATTATTTTTTGTTAAGTATTTTGAAAAAACAACATTTGATTATTTTGGTTTTAATAAAGAAAATAATTTAATAGCTATTAAAGTTGGATTAGGATTAGCTATATTTTATGTTGTAGGAGTAGTAACTATTTTGTTAATGTCTAATAGCATATCTCTAGCACTATCTAAGGATTTAAAAATTGGTATAATAATTATTCTTATAATATTAGTTTTAATGCAAGGCTTTCTAGAAGAGATTGTTTTTAGAGGTTATTTGATGACTAGATTAGCAGCAAAAAAAGGGAAATGGATAGCCATTATATTGAGTTCGCTATTTTACTTAGTATTCCGTATGTCTAATCCGACTACATCAAAACTAGATTTAATAAATATATTTTTAATATCAATTGTAATGTCATTATTATATTGGTATTTTGATAATGTTTTAATTATTGCAATTTTTCATGCTTTTTGGAATTGTATTTCAGGTGTGATATTTGGGTTTAATATAAGTGGGATTAGGGTATCTGATTCAATATTTATTGTTGAGGCAATTAGTGATAAACAAATACTAATCGGGGGAAGTTATGGAATAGAAGGTAGTATTATTACTACAGTTTTCTTTGCTATTTTAGGACTTTTGGTGTATATGGGCTTATATCTAAAAATGTTTAGAAAAATAGCAAAAAATAATTAGAAATTGACTAAGATATAAAATTTTAAGATTATTATTTTATATCTTATTTTTTATTGTTTTTAATGCTAAAAAGTAAAAAAACAATCAGTTCAAATGTTCTTATATTAATTATTTTTAGTACTATTTGCTAGTAAATATAGATAGAATATGTTATAATAATGTGTATCTTTTTGGGCTTTATATCGATTTGATAATAAAAAGATAATAAGATATAAGAAAAGTTCAATAATGTGAGGTGTAATTATGGTTAAAAAGAAAGATGAAGTAAGATGTTCTTTTTGTGGAAAAAATACTAATGAAGTTTTTAAAATGATTGCTGGGAATGACGTATTTATTTGTGATGAGTGCGTTGATTTATGCTCAGATATCATAGATGAAGAAATTGACTATAGAAATGCAAAAAATAAACCGGTATTTAAATTATTAGAACCTCAAAAAATCATGGAACATTTAAATGAGTATGTAATTAGCCAAGATAAAGCTAAGAAATCAGTAGCGGTGGCTGTTTACAATCATTATAAGAGAATAATAGCAAAAGAAAACAAGGGTATAGAATTACAAAAAAGTAATATTGCTTTAATAGGTAGCACTGGATCTGGGAAAACATTAATAGCGCAAACATTAGCGAAGATGCTTGATGTGCCTTTTGCAATTTCTGATGCAACTACATTAACAGAAGCTGGATATGTAGGGGAAGATGTTGAAAATATTCTTCTTCGACTTATTCAAAGTGCGAATTACGATATAGAAAGAGCGGAAAAAGGTATTATCTATATCGATGAAATTGATAAAATTGCTAAAAAAGGTGAAAATGTATCGATTACACGTGATGTTTCTGGGGAAGGGGTTCAACAAGCGCTTCTTAAAATTTTAGAAGGGACTGTTGCTAGCGTTCCACCGCAAGGCGGAAGAAAACACCCTGGGGAAGAAATGATTAAAATCAATACTAAGAATATACTGTTCATAATTGGGGGTGCATTCTCAGGTATTGAAGAAATTATTAAGCGCCGTCTAGGAGAGAAAGTTATTGGTTTCTCTAAGAGTGAGGAATTAAATGATAGTGAGGATATCATTTCTAAAGTTAAACATGAAGATTTAGTTAAATTTGGTATGATTCCAGAATTTATCGGTCGTATTCCAGTTGTTTGTTATTTAGAAGAACTAGATGAGAAAGATTTAGTTAGAGTATTAACTGAGCCTAAGAATTCTGTTGTTAAACAGTATGAGTATCTTTTTGAACTTGATGGAGTAAAACTAGTATTTGAAAAAGAAGCTCTTGAAGAAATTGCTAAAGAATCGATTAAGAGAAAAACAGGAGCGCGTGGATTACGTTCTATTATCGAAGAGTTGTTACTAGATGTAATGTTTGAGATTCCAAGTAAAAAAGATATTAAAACTTGTACCGTAACGCGTGATAATGTAATTAATAAAACAAAACCAATTTTAAAATAAATAGGTTAGAGAGGAGTTCGTTTTGACAAAATATTATTTATTAGAGAATAGAGATTTATTCTTTCCGTCTAATACTTATACAATAGATGTAACGGACAAAAAATTTTTAAAAACGATAAAAACTGTAAAAAAAGATAAGATCCCAGTTTTTGTAACATATAAGAGAAAACCAATTGATAGTTATGATGATTCTTTTTCTGAAGAGGATGTATTTGATAGTAATGGATTCAATGTTTTCTTTGGGACATATGGTCAACTTACAATTGATAAAAAGAATAAAAAGTATGAATACCACTGCTATGGTATAGCCGAGGTTAAAAGTGGCGTTTATAACAATAATATTGTAGAAAATTTAGATATTAATATAAGAGAAATTGTAGATAATGGATTTGATAAAATATCTTTATTAAATAGCATTAGAACTAATTTCCTTAATTACTTAAAAAGAGAAAACTTTGATATTGATTACTATAAAACTGATGATTTGGAGAAGTTTATAAATAAAAACATTAAATTTTTCCCAATTGATAAGATTCTTAAACAAAGAGTGTTGTTTTTACTAGATTTAGAGAAAAAAGCAATATTCTTAAATAGAAGTCTAGAAGCATTCTTAGTTGGTAATAGTTTTAAACGAGAAATTGATGAGAAAGTTCGTACAAATATTGATAATCAACAAAAAGAATACTTTTTACGTGAACAGATGAAAGTAGTTCAAGATGAACTAAGACAAATTTCACCTGAAGATGATGATATTGAAAAAATTCGTCAAGCGATTAATGAAATCGAATTATCTGAGGAAGATAAAGCAGTATTATTAAAGGAAGTAGACCGTTTAGAGAAAACACCGGTGATGAGTCCGGAACATTCTATAATTAGAACTTACCTAGATACTGTAGTAGCTTTACCATGGAATACATTAACTGATGATGAAATTGATATACAAAATGCTGAAAAAATTCTAAATGAAGATCACTATGGCTTAGAAAAAATAAAAGAGAGAATTTTAGAATTTTTAGCGGTTAAAAAATTAAGAGAAGATATGAATTCTCCAATATTATGTTTATCTGGACCTCCGGGAGTAGGTAAGAGCTCATTAGCTAAGTCTATTGCCGCTTCTATGGGAAGAAGTTTTGTACGTATTTCTCTAGGAGGTGTTCATGATGAAGCTGAAATTCGTGGACATAGGAGAACATATTTAGGTGCTTTACCAGGTAAAATTATTCAGTCACTGAAGAAAATTAAGACTAAAAATCCTGTAATTCTTCTTGATGAAATCGATAAGATGGCTTCTGATATAAAAGGTGATCCGGCGGCTGCGATGCTTGAGGTGATTGATCCAGCTCAAAATAATGAGTTTGTTGATCATTATTTAGATATTCCGTTTGATTTATCGAAAGTGCTGTTTATTGCTACTGCAAATAATTTAAGTTTAATTCCAGCCCCTCTTAGAGATAGGATGGAAGTTATTGAACTTGAATCATATACGATTAAAGAAAAGGAAAATATTGCTACTAAGTATTTAATTCCACGTCAAATTAAAGAAAATGGACTTAAAAAAGGTCAAATTACTTTTAGTAAACAAGCTATTAATAAAATAATTAATGGATACACTTATGAGGCTGGCGTTAGGAACTTAGAGCGTGTCTTTGGCTCTGTTTGTAGAAAAGCTGCGTTAAAAGTTCTTAAGGGAGAAGAAAAAATCAAGGTTGGAGTTAATAATCTTGAGGAATTTGCGGGTCCAGAGAAATATAGTGCCAAAGATAAAAATGTAAAACCTGAGATTGGATTAGTTAATGGTTTAGCATATACTGTTGTAGGTGGGGATACACTTGAGATAGAAACAGGAATTTCTAAAGGTAATGGGAAAATCATTCTAACTGGTAAGCTAGGGGATGTTATGAAAGAATCAGCACAAATGGCTATTTCATTCTTACGCTCTAATGCAGAAAAATTAGAAATTGAAGATGTTAATTTCTCAGAAATTGATATACATCTACATGTTCCAGAAGGAGCAGTTCCTAAAGATGGTCCATCAGCAGGTATTACAATAACTACTTCAGTTTATTCAGCTTTAACTAAAAAGCCAGTCGATAATAATATTGCAATGACTGGAGAAATGACCCTACATGGTAAAGTGTTGCCAATAGGTGGAGTTAAAGAAAAAATCTTAAGTTCAGAAAAAATGAATATTAATACTATAATTATTCCAACTAAGAATAAGAAAGATTTAATTGATATACCTGAAGAAGTTCTTGAAAAATTAACTATTCACACAGTAGACAATATTCAAGAAGTGTTTAAAATAGTATTTGGAGAATAAAAATGAAAAAGTTAAATACACATAATGTAGATTTACTTATAAGTGCCGTATCGAAAAAACAATATCCAGAACATGAAAAACCAGAAGTTGCGATGTGTGGTCGTTCAAACGTTGGGAAATCATCTTTTATTAATACAATTTTAGAGAGAAAAAACTATGCTCGTGTTTCTTCTAAACCAGGGAAGACTCGTACACTAAACTTTTTTGATGTAGATAATCAAGTTGTTCTAGTAGACGTACCGGGATATGGATATGCAAAATTATCAAAACCTGAAAAAGAAAAACTATATGATATGATAGTTGAGTATTTTACTAATAGTGAAAACCTTGGATTTGTATTACATTTAATTGATAGTAGACACAAGCCTTCTCAAGATGATATTGAAATGAATGAATTTTTAAACTACTATGAGATTCCATTCGTAATAGTTATGACAAAAATTGATAAAATATCAAAAAATGAATTGGCTAAAAATACAGGAATTATAAAACGAGAATTAGACCTAACGAATAATATGGCAATTATTCCATTTTCTTCGGTTACTAAAATAGGTAAAGAGCAAGTACTTAGTGAAATTGCTAAAGTATTGGAAGATTAATATATGAAATAGAGGTGAGGAGTGGCTCGAAAATCGTGATTTCTTAAGAAACAAGATTTTGTCGAGTCACTCCCACAAAGTTTATTAGATAACTAAAAAGCTGTTATGAAGCTAATTTAGATGTGAATAACTCACTACAACAATGAGTTCTTATATAGCCTATTTTAAAATTTAGAATTTTTAGGTTATTCCTATATAATATAGGTTAATTTTTATAAATATTTTATCTTTACATGATAAAACAAACCTGTTATAATAAGGTTCAGGTGAGTCAACAAAAAAAGTTGACATTTTTCACCGAAAAGTATTGACATACTTTTATTTTAATGTTAGAATTATATCTAGCTTAGAAAACTTAGCGTTATAGATTCAACTTTTTCATTAAAACACTTCATAAACACACACACATAAAATTAATAAAAAAGTTGAAACATAAGGAGTACAAACATGGCAGTAAAAATCCGTTTAAAAAGATTAGGTGCTAAAAAATCACCTTTCTACCGTATCGTTGTTGCTGATTCAAGATCTCCACGTGATGGACGTTCTATCGAAACTATCGGTACTTACAATGCTGTTAAAGAACCAGCAGAAGTTAAAATCGATGAAGAGTTAGCATTAAAATGGTTAGGTAATGGAGCTCAACCTTCTGACACAGTTAGAAGTTTATTATCAAAAGAAGGAATTATGAAAAAATTCCACGATTCAAAATTAAATAAATAAGATATTTAGCCCCTTAGTAAAATAAGGGGTTTTTGTTTGTTTGGAATTGTGTTATAATATAGTAAAATTTTAAATAATATCCGACTACATGGCTGTAGGGTGAGGTTGAAATATAATATAATAGGAGGATAATATATGGAATATTTAATAGAAATATTACCTAGTTTAATGAACGGTGCTCTTATAACACTAGAAGTATTTTTTCTAGTATTAGTTTTGTCTATACCGTTAGGGATTGTTATTGCTTTTATAATGCGTTTTAATATAAAATTATTAAATTATTTTATTAATATCTATATATGGATTATGCGTGGAACGCCATTATTACTGCAGTTGATTTTTATCTACTATGTATTACCATCTGTAGGAATACGTTTTGATAGACTTCCAGCGGCTATAATAGCATTTACATTGAACTATGCAGCTTATTTTGCTGAAATTTTCCGTGGAGGTATTGAATCGATACCAAAAGGTCAATATGAAGCAGCAAAGGTATTGAAATTTACTCAGTTTCAAACAATTAGATACGTTATATTACCGCAAGTAGTTAAAATAGTTCTACCTAGTGTATTTAATGAGATAATGAGTCTTGTTAAAGATACATCATTAGTGTATGCATTAGGTATTAGTGATTTAATATTAGCAAGTAGAACAGCAGCCAATAGGGATGCTAGTTTATTACCAATGTTTGTTGCAGGAGCTATTTATCTAATTTTAATAGGGGTAGTAACGCTTGTATCTAAACAAGTAGAGAAACGTTATAATTATGATAGGAGGTAACTTATGTTAGAATTAAAAAATATTAGTAAAAAATTCAAAGATCGACAAATACTATCGGATTTTAATTTAACAGTTGAAGAGAATAAGATTTTAGCAATAGTAGGACCTTCTGGTGGCGGTAAGACTACTTTATTAAGAATGTTAGCCGGTCTTGAAAAAATTGATTCAGGCGAGATTATTTATAACGGTGCACCACTTCCAATAGACGAATTGGAAAAAAGAAATCTTTTAGGTTTTGTATTCCAAGATTTTCAGTTATTTCCTCATCTTACTGTTCTAGAAAATTTAGTTTTATCTCCAATTAAAACTATGAATATGGCAAAAAATGTTGCAGAGAAAAAGGCTGTTGAGTTACTAGAGAAGCTAGGGTTAGAAAAGCAGATTAATAATTATCCGACTTCATTATCAGGAGGTCAAAAACAAAGGGTTGCTTTAGCTCGCGCTATGATGATAGAACCAAAAATTATAGGTTATGACGAACCGACGAGTGCATTAGATCCTGAGTTAAGATTAGAAGTTGAAAAATTAATACTTAAGAACAGAGAATTAGGTATTACACAAATTGTTGTAACTCACGATTTACAATTTGCTGAAAATATAGCGGATAGTATTGTGAAAGTAGAACCAAGATAAGAGGTGATTAAATGAGAAAGTTAAAATTCCTTATTACACTTATTATTACCGTTCTAATAGTTACTGCATGTGCCTCAGGAGGAAAAGATAAACCAAAAAAAGATAATTGGAATGATTTTCAAACAGATAAGAAGATTATTATTGGTTTTGATAACACATTTGTACCGATGGGATTCCAAGATAAAAGTGGTAAAAATATAGGTTTTGATATAGATTTAGCGAATACAGTTTTTGAAAAGTATGGAATTAAGGTACAGTGGCAGGCTATTAACTGGGATTTAAAAGAAACTGAATTAAAAAATGGAAATATTGATTTAATTTGGAATGGTTATTCTAAAACTGCAGAAAGAGAGGCTGTTGTTCAATTTACTAAACAGTATATGGTTAATGAACAGGTCATAGTAGTAAAAAAATCTAAAAATATTAAAAATTTAAGTGACTTAAAAGATAAAGTTCTAGGTGCACAAAACGGTTCATCTGGATATGATACTTTTAATGAGAATCCAGAAGTTCTTAAAAATATTGTGAAGAATAATGATGCAACTCAATATGAGAGTTTTAATGAGTCTTTAATTGACTTAGAAAATGATAGAATAGATGCATTGTTAATCGATAGAGTATATGCGAACTATTATTTAAAACAACAAAACAAATTAAATGATTTTGATATTTTAAATGCTGGGTTTGATAGTGAGGCCTTTGCAGTTGGAGCAAGAAAAGCAGATGTAACACTTGTTAATAAAATTAATGAAGCATTTGTAGAGATGTATAAAGAGGGAGCATTCCAAAAAATTTCTGAGAAATGGTTCGGAGAAGATGTTGCAACTGAAGAAGTAAAAAGTAAATAAATTATTTGGAGGCAAGCTATTGAAAAGAATTTAAATAGTAAGCCTCCTTTTAGTGTAAACATGTAAAAAAGAAAATTAGGGATAAAATTTAAAAGGTAGAAGAAGTAATAGCTGTCAACAAAAAAAGTTTACAAATATTAGTAAAAGTACTTGATTTTTTTTAGAATATTATTTATAATAAGTAGGTATGTGATTAACTCACTGAAAAATAACTCTGTTCGTATTAAAAGCGTTCAGGGCAGAAGGAGACGATAATAATGAGAGAAGGAATTCACCCAGATTACCGTAAAGTTGTATTCATGGATACTACAAGTGGTTTCAAATTTTTAAGTGGTTCAACTAAACCATCTAAAGAAACTATTGAGTGGGAAGATGGAAATACATACCCATTATTAAAAGTTGAGATCTCTTCAGATACACACCCATTCTACACAGGGCGTCAAAGATTCGCTCAAGCAGATGGTCGTATCGAACGTTTCAACAAAAAATACGGTATCAAGTAAGAAAAATAAAACAGACATTTCTTTATTGGATTGTCTGTTTTTATTCTATTAGTAATTGTATAATATAAACCCGAGGGGATATGTAATGATAGAAAATAGAAAATTCGGATGGATAGAATGTATTTGCGGTAGTATGTTCTCTGGTAAATCAGAAGAACTGCTAAGACGCATAAAACGTGGAGTAATTGCTAAACAAAACGTACTTCTATTTAAACCGTCTATAGATAATAGATACGAAGAGAATAAAGTCTCTACTCATAATGGAAATAGTTATGAATCTGTAAATATTGACAAAGCAGAGCAGATTTATGACTATATAAATGATAAAAAATATGATATCATAGGAATTGACGAAGTACAGTTCTTTGATGATAAAATTGTTGAAGTTATAAATAAACTTGCTGATGATGGAGTTCGTGTTATTGTTGCAGGTTTAGATATGGATTTCAAAGCAGAACCATTTCATCCAATGCCTGAGATTATGGCTATTAGTGAGATGGTAACTAAACTTCATGCTGTGTGCAACAAATGTGGAAAAGAAGCAAGTAGAAGTCAAAGGTTGATAAATGGTGAACCTGCTAAGTATGATGATCCAATCGTAGTTATTGGAGCTAGTGAATCATATGAAGCTAGATGCCGTCATTGTCATGAAATTAAGAGATAAATTAGGAGGAACAAATGGAAATTTTTGGACAACTTGAGATAGTTGAAGAGCGTTATGAAAAGTTAAACGAATTACTTAGTGATCCAGATGTTGTTAGTGATACAAAGAAACTTATGGAATATTCAAAAGAACAACGCTCTATTGAAAAAACAGTAGCTGTATTTAGAGAATATAAAGATATAGTTCAACAAATTAAAGATACAAAAGAACTTCTTGAAATTGAAGAAGATAAAGAAATGAAAGAAATGATGCAAGAGGAGATTAAAGAATTAGAACCAACTCTTGCACCTATGGAAGAAGAATTGAAAATTCTATTATTACCAAAAGATCCTAACGATGGTAAAAACGTTGTTGTTGAGGTTCGTGGAGCAGCAGGTGGAGATGAAGCACAATTATTCGCAGGTGATTTATTACGTATGTACACTAGATTTGCTGAATCTCAAGGATGGAAAGTTGATGTACTAGAACGTTCTGAAACTGGAATCGGTGGTATTAAAGAAGCAATCTTTATTATTTCTGGTGAAGATGTTTACTCTAAGATGAAATTCGAAAGTGGAGCGCACCGTGTACAACGTGTCCCTACAACAGAATCAAGTGGACGTATCCATACTTCAACAGCAACAGTAGTAGTATTACCAGAAGCTGAAGAGATTGAAATTGATATTAATGAAAATGATATCCGTGTTGATACATTTGCATCAAGTGGTGCTGGAGGTCAATCGGTTAATACAACTATGTCAGCTGTACGTTTAACTCACATTCCTACAGGGGTTGTAGTTTCTATGCAGGATGAACGTTCACAGATTAAGAATAAAGAGAAAGCTATGAAAGTACTACGTGCTCGTGTATATGATAAATACCAACAAGAAGAGCAAGCTAAGTTCGATGCTGAACGTAAATCTAAAGTTGGTACTGGGGACCGTTCTGAACGTATTAGAACATATAACTATCCTCAAAACCGTGTTACTGACCATAGAATTGGTTTAACTATTCAAAAATTAGACCAAATTATGGAAGGTAAACTTGATGAAGTTTTAGAAGCACTTCGTATTGCTGAACAAGCTGAGAAAATGGCAGAACTTAATAAAGGTGAAGAACTATAATGAACAGAAGGCAAGCTATAACAAAAGCTTGTCTTCTTTTAAGAAGACAAGGGAAAGAAGAATCTTTGGCTAGATTTTTACTAATGTACATGCTAGACGAAAGTCCGCAGTTATTCTTGAATTGCATGTCAGAGCAAATGTCTAAAGAAAATGAAGAAAAATATTTTTCTTTGATTGAAAAACACATTAAAGAAGATGTTCCATTAAGTCATTTAGTAGGTTTCGAATATTTTTATGATAGAAAATTTAAAGTTACGAAAGATGTCTTATCACCGAGGATGGAGACTGAGGAGCTCATATATAAAGTAATTGAATATGTAAAAGCGAATAATAAGAATAATTTAAAAATTCTAGACCTTTGTACGGGAAGTGGTATTATTGCTATTACATTAAAAAAAGAACTAGATCAAATTTCGATTGATGTCGTAGCTAGTGATATTAGTGAAGAAGCTATAGAAGTTGCAAAAGAAAATGCACAATATCATGATACTGATGTTAGATTTATACAATCGGATATTTTTAATAATATTGATGATAAATTTGATATTATTGTTTCTAATCCTCCTTATATTGACCGCAAAGATGAAGTGACTATGAAAGAAAATGTACTGAACTATGATCCACATCTTGCTTTATTTGCTGAAGAAGAGGGGATGTACTTTTATAGAAAAATTATAGAACAAGCTAAAGACTATCTAAAAGAAAATGGCGTAATGTTCTTTGAGATTGGTTATGATCAAAAGGATAAGATAATAAAGCTATCTAAGAAAAATGGTTATTTAGCACAAGTCTATAAAGACATTAATAATAGAGATAGAATGGCATTTTTAGTTCGTAAATAAAAAAAGCGAGAGTTACTTAGAAAAGTATCTAAGTTATTAAACTCTCGTTTTTTTATCGTAAATAATCTGTTTAAAATCAAAAAATTAAAGTTCCCTATATACACCAACGCATTCTCCAATTATTTCTACGTTACGCGTAACAATAGGCTCATAATCAGGATTGCAAGGATAAAGAATTACATTGTCATTTTTAACGAATATTTTCTTTAAAGAAGCTTCATTCCATTCAGTTAAACGAACAGCAGCAATTTTTCCGTTTCTAACTGAACTTTGTTGGCGGATAAATACTAAATCGCCATCAAAAATACCAGCTTCAATCATACTATCTCCCTTTACTCTTAGTGCAAAATCAGCTCTCATTCCTTGATCTATGAAAATATGCTCATCATATTCCTCTTCAATATAAACACCATCACCGGCACAGATAGTTCCAAGAATAGGTAACTTTGAAACATCATCGGAAAAATCTTCTGTGTTAAATAACTTTTCTTTAGGAGTTTCGATATCCATTGTATCACTGTCGCCGACAAGCCAATCTGGATTAACCGATAAATATTCAGCTAAAACAATAAGCTTATCTCTTTTTGGAGTATATTTACCTTTAGACCAATCGCTAATTGATGATGGAGTAATATTAGTAGAACGAGCAAGTTCAGCTTGCTTTATATTCTTTTCTTTTAAACATTGTTTAAATCTGATACTAAATGTTGTAGTCATAATATTTTTTCCAATCTTTTTTTTATCTATATATAAATTATAAAGTAAACCGTATATAAAATCAAGTAACTTTATAAAAAAAATTAAGAAATATGAATTTTTTACTTGATTTTCGGTTTTCCGTATGTTATTATATAAGTACGATAAGAAATTAAGTTTTACGTATAAAAAGAAAGAAGGTAATTTTATGTTTATATATTGGATAATTATACTAGTTTTATTGGCAAAAGTATTTACATTTTTTGAAACTAATAAATTAAAAATTGTAAAAAGAGGAAAGTTGAACCGTAAAGTGTATTAATATAAACATTTTCTGTTCTAAAGGTTATTATGATAAAAAAATATTGTTTACTACTTTAAGATTAGGTGTACTGTAATTAGAGCCTAATCTTATTTTTATATACTAATATATATCAGTAAATACTACAACATAAATATTTGAACTACATCTTGTAGTTATAACGTTTTCAATTGTGTTTTTCACATAAAAACTATGTACTAATACTAGAAAATATTGTATAATAAAAATATAATAACAAAACTAGGAGGATTTCTTAAATGAAATTAGTATTAACTAGACATGGTGAAAGCCAATGGAACCTTGAAAACAGATTTACTGGATGGGTTGATGTAGATATCACTGATAAAGGTAGACAAGAAGCTATTAAAGGTGGACAAACTCTTAAAGAATTAGGTCTTACTTTTGATGTAGCTTACACTTCATACCAAAAACGTGCTATCAAAACTCTAAACTTATTCTTAGAAGAATTAGATTTATTATGGATTCCAGTACACAAAAGCTGGAGATTAAACGAAAGACACTATGGAGCTTTACAAGGTCTTAACAAAGCTGAAACAGCTGAAAAATATGGTGACGAACAAGTTCACATCTGGAGAAGAAGTTTTGACGTAGCACCTCCTGCGTTAGATAAATCTAGCGACATGTACCCAGGAAACATCGATAGATATAAAGAAATTCCAGAAGGAGAAATCCCAACAGGAGAAAGCTTAAAACTTACTATTGATCGTGTATTACCATACTGGGAAAGCGATATTTCTAAACAAATTAAAGCTGGTAAAAATGTACTTATCTCTGCTCACGGTAACAGTTTAAGAGCGTTAATCAAATACTTATTAAACATCTCAGACGAACAAATCTTAGATCTTAACTTACCAACTGGTACTCCATTAGTATTTGAAATCGACGAAAACTTAAACATTATCTCAGCACCAGAATTATTCTAATAAGTAATGAAAAAGCTGATAATATTACTGACAACCTTGCTAATTTTGCAAGGTTGTAGTTCTAAAGGAGATATTTCTACTGAACAATTACAAAATCTTACTAATTCTGTTTCAATAAGCCAGCTAGAAAAAACAGAATTTAATAAAAAAGATAATAAATTAGTTATTTCAACTAATGATGAAGTAATAAGTAAAGAAGGTTTTGATGCACTGTTAAAATCATTGAAATTAAATGGTTTTAATGGGAAAGCAATTAATATCGAGGGTATTAATTCAAATGAATTTAATAATAAAGACTTCAATATTGTAATTGTTACTAAAAACAATAATAGTGTAACATTTAGTGTTAAAGATAGTGCTAATAAGAGTTTTGAAATTTCTAATAAGAAATATTCAAAAGATTTTTTGAAAAATAAATTAAATGCATTTTCTAAAGAGTTAATTAGTTTTGATGAATTAGCCGGAACTATTCAAACTGATCTTGATAAAGGGCGTTCTTTAGGAGATAAAGTTGATAAGTTCAAAGAAGTGACAGAGAAGATAAATTCTTCAATGTTAACTATCAAATCGTTATCTAATGAGAATATTGAATATGCAAAATTAGATGATGTTAAGCAAAAACTTACACGTTTAGAAGTTTTAACTAAAAATGTAGTGAGTGCTGTAAATTCTTCCGTAGAAAGCAAGAAAGGTACTGCAATAGATGCTGCTTTCTTAAATATTAATGATATAGATAAGATTGCACGTGATCTTGTAGCAATGTAAATACAATAAACAAAACCTGGAAGTGGATTTAACTCTATTTCCAGGTTTTGTTATTATGATTAAAGGAAGTCTGTTGGTTTAATATTTTCCATGCCTATCATTGGATCGATATTGTTAATATTTTGAAAATCTAATATATATTCTTTAATTTCTTCATCTAATTCTATTGACTGTATTTCCGCTTCTCTATCAGTAGTGAAAAACCATTCTAGGGCAGTTTGTCTAGTTACGACATTTGTAGGTTCAATAGATTTATAAAAAACATTTGGATTACCACATAATATTAGTTTTTTCTTAGCTCGCGTTATTGCTGTATATGTTAGATTTTTATTTAGCATAAAATTATAATTATCAATAAATGGTATTATAACATTTTCAAATTCAGAACCTTGAGCTTTGTGAATAGAACAAGCATAAGAAAGTGTGATTTGGTTTAATTCTTGTTTTTCATATATTACATAATTACCGTCATAATCTATAACTATTTTTACTTTGTTCCCTTCTTTGTACACTTCTTGAATATACCCGATATCACCGTTAAATATATTATCTTCTGGTCTATTTACAAGTTGCATAACTCTATCATTAATTTTATATATTAATTCGCCATATTCGATTTGTTCATCACTATCATTAAATCTTGCTTGAATCGCGGTATTAATTTCATTTATACCACTTGTCCCTTTGTATATAGGAGCTAATATTTGAATATTTTCTTTGCTTGAATTTTTTATTAAATCATCATAAACAGCTGAAATCACGTTTATCATTTCATTTTTGTTTGCTGAAATGAACTCTTTATCATCGAAGTTTTCTAATATATCAAATGGTATATTATTTTTTATTGAATGTGAAATGTTAATAATACTTGAGTGTTCGCTTTGTCTAAAAATTTTATTTAATTTAACAGTCGAAATTGCTTTTGAATTAATCAGGTCATTTAGGACGTTACCTGGAGCAATGGAAGGAAGTTGATCATTGTCACCGACTAGAATAATTTTAGCATCTTTGTTAATGATTTTTAGTAAATTGTACATTAAGAATACGTCAATCATACTAGATTCATCAATTATGACAAGTTCAGATTTTATATATTTTTCACTAACGAATTCTTCCATGTTTTCATCCTCTGTACTCCAACCGATGGCTTTATGAATTGTCGAAGCATAAAAGCCTGTACTTTCTGACATTCTTTTTGCTGCTTTTCCTGTAGGGGCACATAGAGTAAGAATACTTCTAGTCTCATCAAGTAAATCATGTATACTATAGTTTTTTATTTTCTGGAAGATTTTTATTACAGCGAGTATGATAGTAGTTTTACCTGTCCCAGGTCCACCGGTAAGAATAGAAAAGTTATTGAGAATACAGTTTTTGATTGCTGCAATTTGTACTATATCGTAAGAGATTTCTAATTCTTCTTCAACTTCTTCGATATATTTATCAAGTAAGCTGTCGCTGATTTCAAAATTATCATCAAGTTCTAATCTTCTGCTAATGTCACTATAGATAGAGTATTCAGAGTAATAAATTTCTGGTAAAAACACCCTATCTTCAATTTCAACTAATTTTCCAGTGTCTAAAGCAAAAGTGTAAGAGTTTAAGATATCTTCTTTAGATACTGCTATGTTTCGTGATGCATATAATGTATTAAATGTATTGTATAGTAGGTTATTTTTTGATATATAAGTATTACCTGTTGAAAAACAATATGAGCTGATAGTAAAAATAAATCCATATAAAATTCTATTTTGATCATTTGCAGGAATTTCATTAGTTTCAGCTATTTTATCTACAGTTTTAAAGTTAATTCCTTTTATATCTTTTATTAAAGCATAGGGGTTTTCTGTGATTGTTCGTAAGGTATTGTGTTTATAAAAATTATATATTTTAAGAATTATATTATTGCTTAAATTATATTCATTAAGTTTTAATATAATATCTTGGGTTTGTTTATTTGCAACAATCGTAGTGTAGATAGTATCTTTACGTTGTTCTGGGATACCTTTAATACTGAATAGAGTCTCTTTATCTTCATAAATTTTATCTAATGCATCAACTCCAAGTGTATCAACTATTAATTCTGCAGTTTTTCTACCAACACCTTGGAATATAGAGCTTGAAAGATAAGAAACAATAGCTTCTTTATCTTTTTCTATAACTGGTTCTACTACAATTGCAGATAATTGCGTACCGTACTTTCTATGTTGTACTATTTCACCTTTAAATGAGTATAAATCATCTTCTACAAATTCAAAGTCGTTAAATGTTCCAACAACACTTAAATAATCTCCCTCAACGAAATCATATTGATTATTTAAAAATATTGATAAGATATAATAATTATTCTCTTTGTTATGGAAAATAATTTTATTTAAATAACCTTCTATTGTCTGCATAATAAACTCCTACTAATTTCTTTATAAGAACAATAATAATATAATATATAAAAAATGTCTAGTAGTGCTGAAGCAAAAGTCCTAAATTTTAAAAGAGTCTATATGAAAGCTCATAGCCGCAGCGGTTTATTAATATCTAAATTCGCTTTATAAAAATTTTTTAGATATCTAATAAACTGTGCAGGGGGTACCCGACAAAATCTTGTTTCTTCGAAATCGCGATTTTTGAGTCACTCTTTTCTAAAAATCGCCTTTTTAAAGTTACTTCCTTCGATAATCTTTTATTGTTATTAAAAATATTATATGAACTTACAATTTTATAGATTTAGCAAAAAATATTAAAGAAAATAAATATGTTATTTTAGTTACAAACTATGTTTCGTTATGGCAATATTTTTTATAAAGTGTTATAATAAAATGATAATAATATAAGGAGGTTAGATTTGTGATCACTGTAGAAAATGTATATAATCATTTAAATGAATTGGCAGATGTTAAATTAGCAGAAAAATGGGATAATGTAGGCTTAATGTTAGGTAATTACAATAATAATGTTAATAAAGTTTTGGTATGTTTAGATGTCACAACTAAAGTGGTTAAAGAAGCTATTGACAATAATATTGATTTAATAGTCTCTCATCATCCTTTAATATTTAAACCATTGAAATCATTGGATTTTACAGGTGATTTCAAATCTAATATTATTCGGGATTTAATAAAGAATGATATTTCTGTTATTTCGTTTCATACCAATTTAGATTCTGCAAAGTTAGGATTAAATGATTATCTATCTAAGTTATTGGGTTTAACTGATATTAAAGTATTGTTTGAACATAGCTTAGATAAGGAAGCAGGATTAGGAAGAATTGGGAAATTACCTACACCACTAGCTATGGAAGAGTTTATTAAGTATATTAAAAAAAGATTTTCACTTGATAATGTTTCTGCAGTTATTGGCTCTGAAAAGGAAGTTAGTACTGTTGCATTATTAGGAGGGAGTGGGGCTGATTTTCTATATTCACTACCTGAAGTTGATATATATTTGACTGGAGATGTAGGGTATCATGCGGCACTTGATGCTATTGAAATGAATAAAAATATTATTGATATCGGTCACTTTACAGAAGGTCTAGTTAAAGACTTATTACTAGATTATATTTCTAAAATTGGAGTTGAAGTTATTAAATCAACTGTCGAGAAATCACCATTTAAAATTTTATAAAGGAGGAGTCTAATATGGCAAAAGCTACACCAACCATGGAAGATTATATTGAAGTAATATATTCTTTAGTTAAAAACAAAGGTTATGCGAGAAGTGCTGATATAGCTGAGAAATTGGAAGTTTATCCATCTACTGTTACTAAGATGCTGAAAAAATTGGATGTTGAAGGGTATATTGTATATGAGAAATATAGAGGTATCGCCCTTACTGAGCAAGGTGAGAAGATGGGTGAATATGCACTAACAAGACATGAATTGTTAGAAGATTTCCTAAGATTAATCGGAGTAGATGAGGATAAAGTTTACGAAGAAGTAGAAGGTATTGAACATCACTTTGGTAAAAGTTCTTTAGAAAAAATTAAGGAATTGATGAGATATCTGAGAGAACATAATTATAGAGCGTAAAGGAGAATTAGAGTGGCAGATAAAGAGTATTTAAAATTGTGTAATCATATTTTACAAAATGGAATTGAGAAAGATGATAGAACGGGCGTTGGAACTAAAAGTGTTTTTGGTTACCAAATGAAGTTTGATCTGTCTGAAGGATTTCCGTTATTAACTACAAAAAAAGTTAATTTTAATTTAGTATGGTCAGAATTACTTTGGTTTATAAAAGGTGATACGAATATTAAGTTTTTATTAGAAAATAAAAATAACATTTGGAATGAATGGGCTTTTAAAAAATGGATTGAAAGTAATGAGTATACTGGACCGGATATGACTAATTTTGGGCATAGAACATTAATAGATGAGGAGTTTTCTAAACAGTATAAAGAACAAATGACTATCTTTAAAGAAAGAATTCTTTCAGATGAAGAGTTCGCTAATAAGTTTGGTGATTTGGGTAATGTATATGGAAAACAATGGAGAGATTTCAATGGTATTGATCAATTGAAAAATGTAGTAGAGCAAATTAAAGCTAATCCGTCTTCTCGTCGATTAATAGTTTCTTCTTGGAATCCAGCGGAAGTAGATACTATGGCGCTTCCACCTTGCCATTCATTATTCCAATTTTATGTAAATGATGGGAAATTAAGTTGTCAGCTGTATCAAAGAAGCGGAGATGTATTTTTAGGAGTACCTTTTAATATCGCCTCTTATTCACTTCTTACTATTTTGGTAGCTAAGGAATGTGGACTTGAGGTAGGGGAGTTTATTCATACACTGGGGGATGCACATATTTATAAAAACCATTTTGAACAAGTTACAGAGCAAATGTCTAGAGATCCTTATCCGTTACCCAAAGTGAAAATTAATGATTTTGAAAGTATCTTTGATCTTAAGATTGAGGATATTGACATTGTTAATTATGAAAGTCATCCATTTATAAAAGCACCAATAGCAGTTTAGGAGGGATAATATGTTATCACTAATAGTTGCATATGATAAAAATAAATCAATAGGTCAAGAAAATACTATACCATGGCGTATAAAAAGTGATATGCTGAGAGTTAAAGAGTTAACTACAAATCAGACGATTATTATGGGGCGGAAAACACTAGACAGTATTGGTAGAGCTCTACCTAATAGAATTAACAGGGTTCTTACTCGTGATGAAAATTCTTTAAATCATTATTCAAATATAGAAGTGTATACTGATGATTCAATTTTAGAAAATATTGAAACAGAAAAGGCATATATATTTGGTGGTGGGACAGTATATAGTAAGTATTTACATAAATGTGATGAAATGTTTATTACCGAGGTGGATACGGTTGTTGAGGCTGATACAAAGTTTCCAGAATTTGATGAAAATGATTGGGATTTAATTAGTAGGGAAGAATTCTCAAAAGATGAAAATAATAAATTTAATTTTGTATTTATGCATTATAAGAGAAAGAGGAAAGAGTAAATGTTAGAGAAAGTAAAAGTAATTATTGATTCATCAAGTGATTTAACTTTTGATGAAATTGAAAAATATAATGTGGATGTAATTCCACTGACTATTAATATAGATGGCATAGAGTATGATTATCGTACAATTAGTAATGATGAATATATAGAAAGAATGAGGACAGCATCAACTTATTCAACTAGTCAGCCAGCTATAGGTAAATTTATCGAAGCATTTGAAAAGTGGACTAAAGAAGGATATAAAGTTATAGTTTTAACTCTTTCTTCGGCTTTAAGCGGAACTTATAATACAGCAGTTACTGCAAGCTCAGAATTTGAAGGAGTGCACGTTATTGATACAAAGACAACAACACGAGGTATGGTTTTCTTACTTAAAGAGTGTCTAAAACAACTTGAAGAAAATTTAGACGTAGAGGTAATTGCAGAAAATTTAAGAGAAAAAGCTAAGAATATTTTAACTTATGTTACAATCGATAAACTTGACAATTTGGTAAAAGGTGGTAGACTAAGTAAATCACAAGCTTTAATCGGAGGGTTACTAAACATTAAAGTTTTAACTCAGTTAAAAGAAACTGAGTTGGTTGCTTTAGATAAAGTTCGTGGTAAGAAAAAGTTAGTTCATACCTTAATTAATCATATTGAAGAAGAAAAACAAGGTAAAACAATTAAAAGTATAAGTTTACCAAATTCATTAGCAGATGAATATGTTACATTGATAAAATCAGAACTAGAAGAAGTATTTGGTTATGTTGTTGATGAAAAAGAGATATTTACCACAACACCAATTATTTCAACGCACACAGGAGAAAATGCAGTAGGTATCTTAGTAGAGTTAGTATAATCGGAGGTAAAGATTATGACAAATTTCGATGAAACAAGATTATTTGATAGCAATTTTTATGATAAAAATGATATTCACAACATCTTAAGAAATGTTGTAGAAACAATTAAACAGCGCGGATATGACCCAATAAATCAATTAATGGGCTATATTAAAACAGCTGATCCAGTGTATATTCCTAGGGATAATCATGCTAGAGAGCAAATAAGATTAATAGAAATGGATGATATACTAGAGTACTTATTATACTTTTTTATACAGGAGTCGTAAATGTTAGATAAGAGAATTATGGGCCTAGATTACGGATCAAAGACCATTGGGGTTGCCGTAAGTGATTTGTTAGGTTTTACTGCTCAAGGTATCGAAACAATAAATATTAATGAGCAGGTAAAAGATTTTAAAATAAAAAGAATTAAAGAGTTGGTTCAGGAACATAATGTTGGAACTATCGTTGTGGGTCTTCCTAAAAACATGGATAATTCTGTAGGATTTAGAGGGGAAGCAACACTATATTTTGTAGAAGTATTGAAAAAGAAAATAAAGAATGTTGAAATAATTCTACAAGATGAGCGCTTAACAACAATGGGCGCTGAAAGAGTACTTCTTGAAGCTAATGTTTCAAGAAAAAAAAGAAAAAATGTTATTGATAAAATGGCTGCGGTATTAATACTACAGACATATTTAGATAAATTAAATTAATATAAAATTTCAGGAGGAAAATAAAATGCAAGAGAAAGATTTAAAAAACATTAGTATTGATAATACTGAAGAGGTGTACACACTTAGTACATTAGAAGGTGAAGAAAAAGAATACCGTAAAATTTTAGAGTTTACTAATCCAACAAACGGTAACTTATACTATATCTTCGCTGAAGAAGAAACGATTGATGAAGAAGAAATTAGTATCTTCCCAATGGTATGTGTTGAAGATGGTGATGAAATGAGATTTGAACCTGTCGAAACAGATGAAGAATATGATATGATTTCTGAAGTATTAGATACTTTTTACTACGACGAAAGTGAGTAAAAAATGAGAGAAGATAAAATAAGAAGAAGTAGAGAATTAAGGCAAAAAAATAAGAAGAAAAAATCATTTATTCCTACAATTTTGACTATTATAGTTGTTCTAGGAATTGCTGCTTTATCAGTTTTCTATTATATGATAACACCGGTAGATAAAAGCGATAATAAAGACATTTCTGTTGAAATTAAAGAAAATTATGGAAGTGCCAAAATTGCGCAGGAATTAAAAAATAAAGGCTTAATCAAAAATGAAGAAGTTTTTAAAATCTATTCTAGATTATCACCTAGTACTTCATTTTATGTTGGGAATTTTAAATTAAAGAAAAGTATGAGCTTACCACAGATTATACAAGAATTAGGTTCTAAAAATAAGGCGAATTCAGGAAATACATTTGCTTTAATAGAAGGGGATAGCATACTTAAGATTGCTAAGAATTTGGAAAAGACTAAATTAAACAAAGATGAATTTTTAGAGAAGGTTAATGATGCGGAATTTATTAAAAAATTACAAAAACAATTCCCTGAATTAATCACTAATGAAGTATTCGGTAAAGATATTAAATATGCATTAGAAGGGTACCTGTATCCAGCAATTTATGATCTTAGTGACAATGAGACTGTAGAAAGTTTAATCACTAAGATGGTTAAGTTAACTAATGAAAAAGTTGTTCCATTATATCAAAAGAATAATAAAACTTGGAAAATAAATGGTCAACAGATGCAAATATCTATTCATGATTATATTACTATGGCAAGTATTCTTGAAAAAGAATCTACTAAATCTGATGAGAACAAACTTATTGCAAGTGTATTCTTAAATAGATTAGCCCAAGGAATGAAATTACAGACAGATCCATCTGCTAACTATGCAGCTGATAAATTGACAGGAGCACCTACACAGGCTGAATTAACGTTAAATTCTCCTTATAATACTTACGTGGTTGTAGGATTGCCACCTGGTCCAATTTCATCTGTTGGAAGTGCTTCATACGAGGCATTAAATAATGCTGAGAATACAGATTACTTATATTTCTTACATGCAACAAAAGATGGAAAAGCATATTTCTCTAAAACATATGCTGAACATGAAGCATTAGCTAAGGAACATATTGAAGGTTATATTCCAGCTGGAAGCTAATTAAATATAAATAGACGACTTAAGAATCGATTATTAAAATTGATTTTTGAGTCGTTTCTTTTTATTGAAATTAGCACTATTGAATAAATATCAATAATGAGGTAAAATTAATTGTAAGATTAAAAATTAGGAGTTTTTATGCAACAGTATTTTTTAAATGAAGAATTTAATATTGAATCAACA
The DNA here is from genome assembly GCF_963519265.1 of uncultured Gemella sp. Taxonomy (GTDB): domain Bacteria; phylum Bacillota; class Bacilli; order Staphylococcales; family Gemellaceae; genus Gemella. The sequence goes on from NZ_CAUQNQ010000010.1 coordinate 32,374, forward strand.
TATGAGCTGTCAAAAGATGACAGTAATCATATTGTGAGAATTATGAGAAAAAAAATAGATGATAAGGTGTATGTTGTATTTAATAATGAAGTTAAATATATTTGTACGATTGTTGATAATAATGTAGATAAAGTTCTAGTCACGCCGTATAAAGAAGTAGTAGGGACTAATGAACTTTCAACTAAAATAACAGTAGCTATACCACCTTTGAAAAATGATAAAATAGAATATTTAATGCAAAAGTTAACCGAATTAGGTGTGAGTAATATTGTCCTATTTAATTCTGAGAGAAACATTGCTAAGATAAAAAGAGATAAAGTGGATTCTAAGATTAATAGATGGAATAAAATTGTTAAAGAAGCTGCAGAACAATCTAAGAGAAATATAATTCCTGATATTACATATGTAGATAGTTTAAAAGATTTAATAACTTTTTCTGAAAAGTTCAATCATAAAGTAGTAGCATATGAAAAAGAATCAGTTAATGAGGAAAATATCAACTTGAAAAATTTATTGCATTCTGATTTAAGTAATAAAGAGGTAATAGCAGTATTTGGAAGCGAAGGTGGACTTTCTGAAAAAGAAGTTGATTTTTTAACTGAAAATAAATTTGATGTGATAGGATTAGGTAAAAGAATACTAAGAGCAGAAACTGCACCACTATATTTTGTTAGTTGTGTCGCATATTTTAGTGAATTTAATTAGAGGAGTTAAAAAATGAGTGTTGAATTAAACTTAACAGCAAAAGAAATTTATGAAAAAGAATTTAAAAAAAGTAGAGTCAAAGGATATAGTGAAGAAGATGTTAATGATTATTTAGATTTAATAATTGAAGACTACATGAAACTAGACAAACTTATGACTAGATTGAAAGAGTTAGAAATTGAAAATCAAAATTTAAAAATTAAAATTGAAGCTATAAAAAATACAAGTCGTGAAGATAAACCTGTTCAAGTAACAAACTTAGATATACTAAAACGATTATCAAAACTAGAAACTGCGGTTTTTGGATCGAATAATGTTGATCATGACCTATATTAGTTAGTTTATCAATTAATCTTAAAAGGAGGATTTCATGAATATTTTATTAATAGTTTCAGGGGGGATTGCAGCTTACAAATCAATAGATTTATGTAGTTCTCTTGTTAAGCAAGGTAATGATGTTAAAGTAATACTTACAAAGAATGCTGAAAATTTTGTAACGCAATTACCTTTTCAAACTTTAACAAAAAATAGAGTGTACACTAGTACTTTTGAAGAAATAGATGAGAATGAAATACAACATATAGATTTAACGAAGTGGGCTGATAAGATAATCGTAGCCCCAGCAACAGCTAATTCAATTTCAAAATTTTCAAACGGAATTGCAGATGATTTAGCTTCTTCATTAATGTTGGCGGTGCGAGATGTCTCTAGAGTATATATAGTTCCTGCTATGAATACGTTTATGTATAAAAATCCAATTATTCAAGAAAATATGAATAAATTGATAAAACTTGGATTTAATTTTATAGAACCTGATAGTGGTCTTTTAGCGTGTGGTGATGTAGGAGAAGGGAAATTTCCATCAATAAAGAAAATCGAAAATGCACTATTCCAAGAAATTGAAAAAGATTTAAAAGATAAAAAGGTATTAGTAACTGCGGGTCCTACAAAAGAATTTATAGATCCATTTAGGTGTCTTACAAATCCTTCTACTGGTAAAATGGGAATAGCTATTGCTAATGAATGTGCTAAAAGAGGGGCAGAGGTGATTCTTGTATCTAGTATAAACGATGATAGTATCAGTAATAAAGTCAAAAAAGTTAAAATTATTAGTACAAATGATATGTTTGAAGCTGTAAAAAATAATTTCAAAGATTGTGATTTTATTATTAAAGCAGCAGCTGTTTCAGATTATACACCTGTACAAGTCTTTGATAAAAAAGTAAAAAAACAAGATGGAAATCTATCGATTGAATTTAAGAGAACACAAGATATTCTAAAATATGTTGGAGATAATAAGAGTGATAATCAAAAAGTAATAGGTTTTGCTGCAGAAACAAATAATTTAATAGGGTATGCAAAAGAAAAAATAATCAAGAAAAATCTTGACTATATTGTTGCTAATGATATATCAAAAAAAGATATTGGCTTTGGTAGTGAAGATAATGAAGTGTATATTATCGATAAGCATGATAACATTAAAAAAATTGATAAAAATAGTAAAAATAATATAGCAAAAGCCATAATTGATGAGATATCGAAATAAAAGCAGATTGATGAATAGGAGGTGAGATTATGTATGCTGAGGTAATAATTGATGTTAATAATCATAATGTTAACCAGAGTTTCTATTATCTTGTGCCTGATGAGTTGAAAACCAGAAACTTAGTTGGATATAGAGTCGAAGTGCCATTTGGAACAAGAGTAGTTCAAGGTTATATAGTAAATATTAGAAAAGATAATATTGAAGATCAATCTTCAAAGAGTTTTAAGTATATAAAAAAGATAAAAGATGATTTTCCAATATTAACAAAAGAAATGATTCTTTTATCAAAAGTAATGGCTGATGAACTTTTTTGTACAAGAATACAAGCTATTGAAACAATAGTTCCTACGAGTTTAAAAAACAAATATGTAGAATATTATGAGTTAATAGATGCTAATACTACATTACTTCTAGATTATGCTAAACACTTTAATAATGATAAGCTAATTGAAAAGAAAAAATTTGAGAAATTATTTACAGTAGAACAAATCGGCTACTTAATCTCGCTTAAAGCTATTAAACTTGTAAGTAAAATTAAAGAAAAGAATAATAGCGAAACAGAAGAATTTTTTGTATTGAATAACTATAGAGACTCTAAATTAACAAAAAAACAAAAAGAATTAGTTGATTATTTAATTTCACATGAAAAAATTAAAAAATCAAAGGTTAAGGAAGAGTTAAAAATAGGTAATTCTGTCACGAAAAAATTACTTGAAAAGAATGTAATTAGAGTTATTGAAGAAGATGTTAAACATGATATAAATACATCTATACTAGAAAATAATACGAAGCTAAGTGAACATCAACAAAAAATTTACGACAGGATTAGCGAGAATTTTGATAGTGAAAAGTTCAATGAGTATCTTTTACATGGTGTAACAGGTGCAGGAAAAACAGAGATTTATATAAAACTTGTTGAAGCGGTGCTTAAAGAAGGGAAAGACGCTATCATTTTAGTTCCCGAGATTATATTAACACCACAAATTGAAAAGAAATTTAGGAAGGTATTTAGTGATAATATCGCAGTTATACACTCTAGATTAAATTCAAAAGAAAAGTATAATGAGTGGAAAAAAATCAGAGATGGAAAAGTTAAGATATGCTTAGGTACTAGATCAGCGGTTTTCGCACCTTTTGACAATCTAGGTATTATTATTATAGATGAAGAGCACGAAAACAGCTATAAACAAACAGACTCACCTAGATATGATGCTAAAGATATTGCAAAAAAACGTGGAATTTATAATAAGTGCACAGTAATATATGCTAGTGCAACGCCCTCTGTAGATTTATATTATAATTTTGAAAAAAATAATCCTAATAATTTATTAAGGCTTACTCATAGGTTTAATAATAAATTACCAAAGATAAATATAGTTCACGTTGAAGAAAAAGAAGACGTGATTGCTAGTGAATTGCTTGTTAAGATCAAAGAAAAAATAGAGAAGAAGGAACAAGTACTCTTATTAATGAATAAACGTGGATATACTAACTTTATTCGTTGCTTTTCATGTGGGCATTTATATAAATGTGAAAATTGTGATATAAGCTTAAATTATCATAAACACGATAATTCATTGCATTGTCATTTTTGTGGTTATCAAAAGAAAATTTCTAATATACCTAAATGTTGTGAACACCCTGAATTAGTTTCGGGAAATTATGGTATACAACGAGTTGAAGAATACTTATATCAAAATATACCAGATGTTAGAATAACAAGGATGGACTCTGATACGACTAGTAGAAAAGGAGCGTATGAAAGGCTACTTACTGATTTTAAAAATCACAAATCTGATATACTTTTAGGTACTCAGATGATCTCAAAAGGACTAGATTTTCCCAATATTACTTTAGTTGGTGTATTATCAATAGACAGTATGATTGCGCTACCTAGCTTTAAAGCCAATGAGAAACTGTTCCAATTACTAGTTCAAACAGCTGGTAGAGCTGGACGTAGTGAGAAAGAGGGGGAAGTTGTCTTTCAAACAAATATAGCTAGTAATATATTAGATTATGCAATAGAACATAGTTATGAAAAATTTTATAAGTATGAACTAAATAGACGTAAATTGATAGATTATCCACCTTTTTGTAAAATCTCTTTTATAACAATAAAAGGTTATGACGAACAAAAGACAGAACGTGTAGCTAAGATGATATTTGATTTTATTAGTAAAAAACAAAGTGATTTATCAGTATTAGGACCTAATAAGAGTTTATTTTATAAAATAAATAATGAATATAAATTTAATATAGCAATAAGATATCAAGAAGAAAATTATAAAAAACTTTATCCGATATTAAAATATATTAATGATTACTTTGCCGAAAGTTTTTCTAAAGAAAAAATTACAATTACTATAGATAATTCAGCACTGGATTACATGTAAATAATTCAAAAAAAATTATATTCTAAGTATTGCATATTAATTTTTAATAAGTACATAAATCAACCCAAAGAAATGTAAATTTGGGTTGATTATATTTTTATAAATAGCTGTAAAAATTTGAAAAAAACGCGATTTTATCGTATAATATAGAGATGTAGATTTATATTTAATGACTGGAGGAAGATTGTGGAAATAGAACAAGTTATAAAGATTTCACAACTCTATGATTTTTACTCTGAATTACTTAGTGATAAACAAAAACAGTATTTAGATGATTACTATTTCAACGATTTATCACTGACAGAGATTTCTGAAAATTATAATATATCAAAACAGGCTGTTTCTAATAATATTAAGAGAACAATATTAGAATTAGAACAGTTTGAAGAGAAGTTAAATTTAATTAAATTAAACAATCAGAGATTGTTTTTACTAAATGAGATAAAGAAATTAACTACGGATACAGAAGTACTAACGTATGTTGAAGAATTGATAAAATTAGAAAATTAGGAGAGCTTGTATGGCATTTGAGAACTTATCAGAAAGATTACAAAATACAATAGCTAAGCTTACTGGAAAAGGTAAAGTTTCAGAGGCTGATGTAAAAGAAATGATGCGTGAAGTTAGGTTAGCTTTATTAGAAGCTGACGTTAACTTTAAAGTCGTAAAAGAATTTGTAAAAAAAATCAGTGAAAGAGCTGTTGGGACAGAGGTTATGAAATCTCTTACTCCAGCGCAACAAGTTGTAAAAATTGTAAACGAAGAATTAGTTGAACTATTAGGTGGTTCTAATGTTGAATTAAATCAAGGTGGTAAAATTACTACTGTTATGATGGTTGGTCTTCAAGGTGCAGGTAAAACAACTACCGCTGGTAAATTAGCGCTTAAAGTTAAAAAGTCTATGAAGAAAAAGCCGCTTCTTATCGCAGCTGACGTATATAGACCTGCAGCAGTTCAACAATTAAAAACATTAGGTAAACAACTTGATATCGAAGTATTCTATGTAGATAAAGATCCAGTAGATATTGTTAAGGATGGATTAGCTTTTGCTAAGGAAAATTATTTTAACTATGTAATTATCGATACAGCAGGGCGTTTACATATCGATGAACTATTAATGGATGAATTGAAAGATATTAAAGCTGCTACAACACCAGATGAAATCTTACTTGTTGTCGATTCTATGATAGGGCAAGAAGCAGTTAATATTGCAACTTCATTTGATGAACAACTTGATATTACTGGTTTAGTGCTAACTAAGTTAGACGGTGATACTCGTGGTGGTGCCGCACTATCTATTAAGTCTATTACAGGAAAACCAATTAAGTTAGTCGGTATGGGTGAAAAAATGAATGACCTTGAGTTATTCCACCCAGAACGTATGGCATCTCGTATTTTAGGTATGGGTGACGTACTTACATTAATTGAAAAAGCACAAGCTTCTATCGATGAAGATGAAGCTAAAAAAATGCAGGAAAAAATTCTAAATCAAAGTTTTACTTTTGAAGATTTCTTAACTCAATTAGAACAAGTTAAGAAACTAGGAAGTCTTAAGGATATACTTGGTATGATTCCAGGAATGGGTAAACTAAAAAATATGAATTTAGATGCTGTTGATGAAAAACAATTTGTCTATATCGAGGCTATTATTAAGTCAATGACAATTGAAGAAAGACAAAATCCTGATATTATAAATGTACCACGTAGAAAACGTATTGCACAAGGTAGTGGTCGTCCTCTTAATGAGGTTCATAAACTTATTAAGCAATTCGAAGAAATGAGAAAAATGATGAAACAATTCGGCGGGCTTATGAATGATAAATCTAAAAGAAAGGGTCTTGGAAGAATGTTTGGTGGCAAACTTCCATTCTAGTTAATTATGAATAATATAGTTTTATTCCAACCAGAAATTCCAGCTAATACAGGGAATATAGCACGTACTTGTGTTGGGACAAACACAAGATTACACTTAATAAGACCGCTAGGATTCTCTATTGATGATAAACATGTAAAAAGAGCAGGGTTAGACTATTGGGAACACTTAGATTTAGTTGTTTGGGATAGTTTTGATGAATTTTTAGAAGCCACTAATGATAAACACTATTACCTTATAACTAAATTTGGAACAAAAAATTATTGTGATTTTGATTTTTCAAATGAGAATAATGAGGATATTTATTTCATTTTTGGTAGAGAGACAAAAGGATTACCAAAGGAATTTAGAGAAAAATATAGTGAACAGGCACTACGTATTCCAATGAGTGAAAATGTCCGTTCACTTAACCTATCGAATACTGCTGCGTTAATAATTTATGAAGCTTTAAGACAACAAAATTTTAATAAATTAAAATAGTATAGTGTGTGAGGGGAGAATTTAGGGTTTTTGTCTTGAATTATCCCCTCTAAATAAGAATATATAAGGAGAAAACCATGACATTTGTTGATATTATAGATGATAATAACTTAGTAGAAGCTAGTACTAAAGATATGTTACTAAAACTATTAGAATGTGCTGCAGAGTATGAAAATGTTGATACTGAGATTACTGAAATGTCGTTATCATTTGTTAGTAAAGAAGAAATACAAGAAATTAACCGTGATTATAGAGGGAAAGATGTTCCTACTGATGTTATTTCTTTTGCGTTAAATGATGAAGTAGAAGATG
>NZ_CAUQNQ010000011.1:0-38505 GCF_963519265.1 uncultured Gemella sp.
ATTTTCTGATAATCATTCATACTTATTACCTATCCTTTTTTTTCTCCTCATTTTGTAATTTTTCTTCTCGTTCTTTAATTTCTAATCTTTTTTGCCTTTGCTTAATAAGTCTATTTACTTCTTCTTCTGATTTGTAACTAGCATCCTTATCCGTAAATATAAAAAGATTTTTATGATTATTTAAGATTGACAGAATAGTTTTATTTTCTGAGTCTTCATTCTCAAATAATTCTGCTATGTATTGTCTCTTATCACTACCTAATACAACAACGAATAAATTTCTAGCTGCCATTAGATTTTCATATCCAATACTAATTAATTTATTACCTTTAATTTCCATTCCAGCCTCTTGAAGCTGTGATTTTTCTTCATCTGAAAACTCTACAATGTGAAGATCTTTGTTTACTTCATCTGCATAACGATAATCGAGTATTCCACCATCAGATCCTAGGAATACTACTGCAACATCAATAGGATTTTCAGACAACACTTCACTATAACTACTCAAGTCTTCTTCGCATTCATTACTATTTAATGTTTGAGGATAATAAATATTTTTCGTCTCTACGTCTAGTTTTTTAAATAACTCATGTCTAGCATATCGATATAATCCAAATCTTTCCTCAATATCGATATCAGCAAATTCTCGTTGTCCTAACATAATTATATGTTTATAACGATATTTCCCCATTTTATTATCATCTATCATTCTGTTTGTGAATTGAGTATTTATTATATTTTCTGGCAAACAGATAACTGCCCCATCTTCTAAATTTTTTTCAAATTCATCATACATTCTATTTAAAACTGCTGTTTCACTATTACAAACTATATATTTCACGATTTCACCTCCAAATTATAATAAATCATTTAATATTATACCACAATTGCTTCCTACTAACAACGTGCTAACATTTCATAATTGTGCTATTGTTTTTATGTTAATTCCCAAAGTAAGGGAGTGACTCAAAAATCGTGATTTCGGAGAAACGATTTTGTCGAGTCGCCTCCGCAAAGTTTATTAGATATCTAAAAAGCTTTCATAAAGCGAATTTAGATATCAATAAACCACTGCGTCTATGAGTTATCATAAGAACTTTGTTAAGTTTTAGGTCTTTTGGATCAGCCCCTTAACCTAAAACTAATTTTCTAACTGAAACTTAAATTGGAAATTTATCTATTATTTTTAGTTACTCTATTTCAATTAAACTTGACAGAACATAAGAATACACATAAGTTTTAATATTATTTAATTTATAATATTCTGCTACTGCTTCTTTATAAATTCTAAGTTGCTCTCTATGTCTATCTCGTAAAACTTCTTCTCCGTTTCTACTAGTTACGTGATCCGTTTTGTAATCTACGATAATTGCTTCATCATCAGAAATTTTAATAAATAAATCGACAACCCCTTGCAGTATTACATCTATATCACTTTCACTATCATCATATAATTCTTTTGCTTTCTTGGCAGTTGTGAAAGCTATCTCGGTTTGACAGAACTTACTTTTAGATACTAATTTTATTAACTCACTATTAATGAAGTTAGTAATCTTTTCTAAATCATCTTTATTATTTATATTATCAAATTCCTCTTGAGAAAGTATTCTATGTTCTTTTATATTCTGTAGTAAATTATCTGTTTTCATTAAGCTATCGATGTAACTCACTACATCCGAAATCTCTACTCCTGCTCTAGTATCATTAACTATCTTCTCAAAAAGCTTATGAATGATATTCCCTCTTAAAATCGCCTTGCTAGTAGATGTTGATTTTTTTAATGTAGTTAATTCTAAATATCCTCGTTTTTCTTTTTTATGATTCCACTCATGATCTTTAGTATTAATTTTTTTCAAGGCACTATATGAAGTTTTGGCAGGAAATACTTTATTTTTTACTTCAATCGTAAGATTATCACTTTGCTTGCTAGATTCATCGTGTTGCTTACTCTCAAATTGTTTATAAAAATCTTGTAAATCAAATCCCGAACTATCTTCTTCGTCTTTTACAAGAGGCTCACTTTCATAATCTTTAAATAAAGCGTCTTTTTCATTTTCAAAAATAAACTCTTCTCCATAATCACTAAGTAGATTATTTAAGATTTTCTCAAAATTATCATCCTCTATTAGAGCTTGGTACAACGATTTATCTTTAGCCTTCTCGTTGTTTAGTTCTACTCCATTTGGACTCACAAGATGTAGCGAATTTTCAGCACGAGTCAGTGCAACGTATAAATTACGTACTTCTTCTTCTCTTTCACGTAATTTTATTAAAATACTATTATATTTATACAGCTGATTTAATTTTTCTATATTGCTAGAAATTAAGCCAAACTTTTGACCTACCTCTTCAGCATTGATACTTAAACCAAAGATTTCAGTGAATAATACTTCACCTGTATATCCTCTTTTACTAAATGATGTATCTAAATCTGCCACGAAAACTATCTTATATTCCAATCCTTTTGAAATATGAATCGTAGATAAAGTTACACTATCATTTGGTGTACGTTTTTTCGTTTCAAATACCTCATCATTTTTTATAGTTTTTAATTGATTTACCAAGCCACTCAATTTATTATCTATATTTTGATAATCATTGACAATATCTATAAAGTTTTCATAATAATCTAATTCTTCATCATTTACATCAATTGTTACTAAATAATTTTTAAAATCTATATCAGTAGCTATGCATTCTAATAGACTTGGTAATGAATTATTCAAGCTAAAATTCAACCATTTTTTTAATAGATTTACAGTATTATAATCTTTTTTCTTTTCACTATTTTGTAATTTTTCAAAAAGATTTTTTCCTTTTGTTATGGATAATTTTAATAATTCATCATTACTGTAATCAAATACCTCAGTATGTAAAATTGCAAGTAAACTAGCATCTCTGTTCGTATTATCTAAAAATCTAAGCATATTATACAAAATATTAAATGCATTAGATTCAGTAAATCCTACCTTTTCCTTAAAGAATAACGGTATATTGTATTTAACAAAAACTTCTTTAAAACTAGACATTTTTGTGCTATTTCTAACTAAAATAGCATAGTCACTATATTTTTTGCCATTTTTTACACCTAATAATATTTCATAGGCAATATTTTCTATAGATTGTTCTCTATAAGATTTTTTATCTTCTAAAAGTTCACCTGTAAAATAATTAATCTTACCATTAATTAACCTAGTTGGAATAATTTTAGAACTATTCCTTTCTTTTACTTTCGGATAATATAATGCACTATCTTCTCCATAACTTACCCCAGCATTTTTATTTTCCATAAGTCTATTAAAAATATAATTACTAGATTTTAATATATTAACATCACTTCTAAAATTTTCTTTTAAAACTATACAGATTCCTTCAGATTCATCTTCAAAAGAATATTCTTGTTTTTCTGAATAATTATCAATTTCTAGTTTTTTATAACTATTATATTTCTGTTCGAATAAATCAGGATTTGAACCTCTAAAGCCATAGATTGCTTGTTTTACATCGCCTACCCTAAAGAAGTAAACTCCTTCTCCTCTGATTAAATTTAAGATATACTCTTGAAGGTTATTATTATCTTGATATTCATCAACATATATTTCTAAGAAATAATTTTTATAGAACTGAGCCGCTTCACTAGGAACAATTTCTCCATTTTCTTCTCTAGTTAAAGCCTTTATAGCAAGATGATTTAAATCAGAAAAGTCTAAAAAGTTATTTTCACGTTTTCTTTTTATGAAATCATTGTGCAGTTTCTTCAATACACTTGTAATGGACTTAGACAATAAATTCATTTTTTCTAAAACTTTAAAATAATTTAGATAATCAATAAGAATTTCGTGAACTTCACTTAATAACCCAGCATCATAAATACTATCTTCAATCTCAAACTGTGTATTAAGTTTACCAATAAGCTCTTCTATCTCTTCAAGTTGTTCTTGATTGCTCTTGAAAGAAACTTCATCTTCTTCTACATACTTTGCAAGCTTCTCTTTTTTTGTTTCATCCAAATTTACAAGAGACAATATATCTAATGAACTTTCCTTCTTACTATTTATTAAATACTGTTGTACATACTTACTGAAATCTATCGCAGTAGCTATACTTTCCTTTTGAGTTAGCTCACTAACTTTACTAAACTTAACTATTACACTATTTTCTTCAACTTCAAAATTGGTAGTTACTAAATTGTTTAGTTTTGTAAAATCTTCATCTAGATAATTTTGGAAATTTGGAATATTTAATAGTTTATAGTATAAATCAATAATATAAGAGCTAATATTTTGTTTAGAGCCAAATACAGTAAATAATAAATCAGTAGTACTAGAATCTTCCTGTACTAATTGTTCAAGAACATTTCCTATCGTTTCATTCAATAACCCCTTACTATTCGCAAGTATACTAAAATTAGGTGATAAATATTTAATTTCATTATCAATCTTCTCTTCAACTAGATAATAAAATTTCTTCAGTACATTTAAACAAAAACTATCAATAGTACTTATATAAGCATCATTCATTAACATCCTTTGTTTTCTTAAATATATTAAATCTTCTTCCTTATTAGTAGATAGTAATCGTTCACTGATTTTATTCTCAATTCTTACAATCATATTCTTCGCCGCAGCAGTCGTGAATGTTAGTACTAGTAGACGATCCACATCCCATCTATTAGAAGCTACCTTTCTTGCAATTCTCTCAGAGAGCACTTCAGTTTTACCACTTCCAGCAGCTGCCGCAACAAGAACATCAGCACCGGTAATAGCTATTGCTTGCCATTGCGGGGCTGAATAAGAATGCTTTCTAGAAGCCGCTATTTTATCAATCTTCTCAATTTTTATCATATAATTATCCTCTAATTTTACATTAATTATCATTATATATTTTAACATACTTTAAGCTTTATGGTATAATATTTTAAAATACTATTATGTTTATTACTAAAATATTTTAAAGGTGAAATGTAATGAATCGAAAAATTTTAGCGCTAGCTCCGATTATTGCGGCTAGTTCAATAATAAGACAAAATAAAAAATTAAAAGTAAGAAAAACTACTCTCAAATTTGATAAACTACCTCAAGCTTTTGACAATTTTAAAATAGCTCAAGTTAGCGACATTCACTGTGATAGGATTGGATATAGTGATTTGTCATTTATAAAAAAAATTAAGGATTTTAAACCGGATATAATTGTTATTACTGGAGATATTCTAGATAGCTATAATAATGATATGGATATTGCTTATAACATTCTAAGTCAATTAGCAATAGTAGCTCCATGTTATTTCGTCTCTGGAAATCATGAACTAAGACTTCCTGAAGAATACGAGCAACTTAAAAATAGAATGAAAAAACTTAATATTACGTATATACACAATAGTAATCTATTAATCACAAGAAATAATGAAAGTATTAATTTGGTTGGGGTTGAGGATTATAATTTCTTTAAAAATGAAGATAAGCTAAATCATAGAGCAAACTTCATAAAAACTCTAGAAGAACTTTACTCTCCTAATCACTTTAATATACTTTTATCACATAGACCTGAGAAGTTTCCGATTTACGCAGATATAAAATATGAACTTATCTTTTCAGGTCATGCGCATGGCGGTCAATGGAGAATTCCATTTGTAGGTGGTATTTTCTCTCCTAGCCAAGGCTTCTTTCCAAAATATACTAATGGAAACTATGTTCTAAAAGATTCAACTTTAATTGTTTCTCAAGGTCTTGGTAACAGCTCATTCCCTATTAGGATTAATAATAGAATAGAGTTAGTTTTAGCAACATTAAAAAAATAAAATAGAAATAATATACCGACTCAAAAAGTTAGAAATCGATTCTTTCTTTTCAGAGTCGGTATTTTAATTATATTATTTTACAGCTGAAGTTTTTGGCAATGCTTTTCTAACATTTTTATTCATTGGATTTACGTGTTTTTTAGGTGTTTTCGTAGCATCTGGAAGTTTATATTCTGGTTTTGTATTAACTAGGGCTGCTCCTGTTTCATATTTTATATTTAATTTTTTATATTCGGCTTCTGCAGCATCTAAATATTTATTTTCAGCATCATTCGATTCTTTGGCAGTTGGTGTATCTGTTGGATGATCTTTTGGTGTAACTGTTGAAGGCGTTACTGGTTGAGGTGTTCCTTCAGCTTTTACAAATCCTCCTGAAAGTGTTCCAAATGGAACAGCAAGTGCTACTAAAGCTGTTAGTAATAATTTTTTAGATTTCATATTAAAAATCTCCTTTACAATTAATTTTTCAAATATATTATACTGCTACTCCATAATTATATCAATAAAAATTTGTTTTTTTACGTAAACAAAAACCTTTAAAATTAACTTTTATTAAGAAAACTAAGTTTTTATTTTATAATTTTAATATTTTAAACCTCTGAAGCATAAATAAGAAATCACTTGTATAACCTATTTAACTATACAAGTGATTTCTTAAATTTTAAAAATATAATTTTTCAAATTTTTCTATTTTTTCTTCGAAACCTTGAAGTGCTAATTCTATAGCAGCCGGTTTAGACATATCTACTCCAGCATTCTTTAGAACTTCTATTGGATAATTAGAGCATCCTTTTGAAAGAAATTCATCAATATAAACTTTAGCATTTTTACTATCTTCTAAGATTAGTTTTGATAATGCTTGTGCTGCCGAATATCCAGTAGCATATTGGTATACATAGTAATTGTAATAGAAGTGCGGTACTCTAGACCATTCATATTTTATATCTTCATCATAAGTAAAGACATCCCCGTAGTATTTCTTAACCAAGTTAAAGTACTCAGTATTTAAATAATCAGCCGTAATTGCTCCACCATTTTGAAGGTGTTGGTTAATTTTATGCTCAAATTCTGCAAATTGAGTTTGGCGATATACTGTTGCTGTAAAGCCGCTTAATGCCTGGTTAAGTACACGTAGCATACCATTTTTGTTACCTTCTTTTTCAAATTTATTATAAAGGTACTCAGTTAATAATGCTTCATTACAAGTTGATGCAACCTCTGCAACAAAGATTGAATAATCTCCATAAACATATGGCTGATGTTTTCTAGTATAGTAAGAATGCATAGAGTGCCCAAGTTCATGAATTAAAGTATATACATCATTTAATGTTCCATCAAAATTTAATAGTACAAATGGTTTTGTAGTATATCCACCCCATGAATAAGCACCAGAACGTTTACCTTTATTTGGATAAACATCAATCCAACGTTCTGTGAACGCTCTTCTCATGTCATTAACGTATTCTTCACCCATTGGTTTAACAGCTTCAAGCACAATATCACGAGCCTCATCAAATGTGAATTTTAATGGTTCTCCTTTTACCATCGATACTGATCTATCGTATAATCTGAAGTCTTCAAATCCTTTTGCTCTTTTATGTAGACTATAATATTTTTGTAGTGCAGGAATTTTTTCATTTACTACTGATACTAAATTATCATAGACTTCTTCTGGAATTAAGTTATTAGATAATGCATTATTTCTTGTTGATGAATACTTATACACATCTGCATAATATTTTTTTCGTTTTAAATTTCCACCTAATGTAGATGCTAACGTATTATTATGTTTTTTGAAATAATCATACAAGGCATGGAATGTATTTTTTCTAAGTACTCTATCTGTACTCTCCATATAAGTACCATACGTTCCATGAGTTAGAGTATGTTTATTTCCATCTTTATCTTCTACTTGTTCAAATTCAACATCAGCATTATTTAACGCTGAAAAAGTTTCATCACTTGCATTTAGTGCCTCACCAGCCATCGCTATGATTCTTTCTTGTTCTGCATCTAATGTGTGAGGACGTTTTTTATTTAGTTTTTCTAACTCAAACTTATAAACTTTCAGTTCATCTAATTCGTCTACATACCCTAATAGGACATTTTCTTCAATCGAAAGAAGTTCTGGTTTTAAAAACGACCATTCCGCATAAAACTTAGAACTTAAATTCATTGTTTTAGCATATATTTCACCGTATTCAGCATTAGTACTATCCTGATCTTTTCTTAAAAAAGCATAAATAGTTAATTGCTCCATTTTTAAAGACATATCTTCTTCGGCTTTAAATACTTCTAATAGTCCTTTTGCACCTTCTTTAACTTTTCCTCTATAGTTTTTTATTTCTGGAATAAGTTTTTCTACTTCTTTAAATTGGTTCCAAAAATCTTCATTTGTTTTAAACATTGATTCTAAGTCCCAAGTATTTTCAACTTTTTGATCTTTTCTTAGTAATTCAACCATATTTTTTCTCCTTATGTTTATACATATTCTCAATTATATCACATATTTTAATAATTTGGTAATTTATATTTTTAAAATTAAAATAAATTTTCTGAAAATACGATTTGAGCAACTTATTTTCTTTTTATTAAATGATCATATTCCTCATGACCTATAAATATTTCACATTCTTTTTTAAATCCATAACTTTCGTATAACTTTCTCGCTCTATTATTTGATTGTGCAACATTTAAACTTAACTTAGCTTCTTCACTATTAACGAATTCTGTTAATAGTTTATTACCAATACCTTCTCCTCTGGCATCAGAAAAAACAAATAATGTATCTAAATAGAATTCTCCTTGTAACACTTCATTATAATCGAAAATTATTGTATCTTCTTTCAAATCAAAGTAACTAATGATTTCATCATACCAAAATTTTTTCATTTTTTCGACTTCATCATAATGATATGTAAAAGAAAAACCTTTTATTTCGCCCTCTTTTTCATATACCATACAATTTTTATAACTAAATCTATCATATTTAGACGCGAATACATATTCTAAAATCTCATAAATTTTTCCCTCTGAATAATCTTTAAATATATCTATCTCTAATGATTTAATAAACTTAAATAGTCCTTCTACTACTCTAAAGTCCTCTTTTATTGCTTTTCTAATCATACGACCTCCTAAACAATAATATCTTCTATTGCTAATGATGTTCCATTTATAATTCTATTTTTATATGAAATACTCGCTGGTGAATCATCTGACCATATTTTTCCAAACCATAACTTGAATTTTTCTATATCAAAATCAACTTTAACTAACTCAACAAATAATTCACCTATTTCTTGTGAAATAATTGCTTTTTCATGCTTACTTCTAGCTATTCTAGTAAATAGACCAAATGTTTGCCCCTGTATATTCGCCATTCCAGCTGCACCATTATTAATAACAATATTTCTTCCATTATTATATACAACTGGTAAACATGTGTGTGTGGTTGCTAGTATATCTATACTATTCTCTTTAAACCAATTGTCTAATTCTTTCTTTCTAGATTCTAATTTTAAATTCTCATTTGAACATTTCCAACCCGACATACTTTTTTCATCACCATGAGTAATTGCAATCTTTTTACCAAAAAAATCTAAAACTAAGGTTTTTGAACGTTCTTTTACATCATTAAGAATTTGATTACCTTTAATATTTTCTTTCATCATATTATGAATAATATTTGATCGTTCTACTACTCCATCACTAACATCCTCGGGATAATTACAACCACATCCTAAAGATGATGTATTATTTAATAATTCAAATTCAACATTTCCTAGAAGTTTTATACTGTCTTTAGATAACTCCTCAATCATTAAAAAATCTTCCTTTTCTACATCAAACCAATGCATATCGCCATTAAAAACTACCTTCGCATTTTCATCCTGTGCCATCTTATTGATAATTTCTAAAGCGTATCTATTTCCATATAATCCTCCAACTATATAGATTACTTCTGCTTCTAATTTTTTAATTTTTTTTGTCCAATCCTTTTGAAGAATATACTCTAATGAACAATTTCTACCTTTTCCCATATAATTCTCTCCAAATATAATAAAAGTAAAGACTTATCATCTTTACTTTTATTATATTATATTTATTTATTTTTTGCGAACATTCCTGGTACTACATAACCAATAGTACATAAAATTAATCCGTATAAATTAACTCCTAATAGTAATGCATTCTTACCTGTACCAATAGCCCAACTTGTAGGAATTAAGTTAATAGTTAAAAGTATTCCTAAAATAATTCCAATCCAAAAACTCAAGTGGAATCCTAATTTTGTTGGTTTAACAAAACCATGTAATAAGAAAATCGGTGCTAGTCCAATTACCATTGTTCCACTAATCGTTGTAGCTTTAAGAATATCTGTTCCCATAATCATTGGAAGATTACCTATAATAGCAAATGCAATCATAAATAAAATAGCTACTTTCTTAGGATTTTTTAGTCCTCTATTAGACATTTCTGGTAAATCCTTAGCAGTTAACTTCCCTAAACTTGCAAATGTAGAGTCAAGTGTAGAACCTGCTGCCGATACCATTACTACTATCATAGCAAAATACCCTACGACACCTAATGTTTTACCTAAAGCTGCTGGAACGTTGCTACTTACTTCCATTCCAATTAATTTCGCATGAATTCCAATAAAACTAAAGATTAGAATAGAGAAGAATCCTAAAATACCAGATACGAAAAATGCACGAAGCATAGTCTTCTCACTAGCTATAAATCCTCTATCTGTAAGTACTGGATCGTGGAATGGATAACTGAATAATTGTAGAATTGTTACAAGTAACATATCTACACCAGCGTTCATTGCCCAATTTCCTGATGTTACAAAATCACTAATGTTGTGCTGCGGTAAGATTAAAGTAACTACCCAACCAACAAAGAATATAAAAATAACAGCTTGGATAACATCAGTTACGATTGAACTTCTTAGTCCACCAAGTACAGTATAACCTAAAGTAATAGCAGTAAATAAAATTGCAGAGATGATAAATTCTTTACTACCTGCCTTTCCATAATACCCACCTACAACAGAAGTATTACTCCATACTTCATTAAATAAACGAATAAGTATTGCAGCTGAAAATGCAACAGAAGCTGCTTTTCCATAATTAGAAGTTAAAAAACTTACTAACCCTTTTGCTTGATACTTTGTTCTTAATCTATAAATTGCTAAACCACAAATAGGAATACAAAGCCAATATGTTGCATAAGCTAATCCACCTATAAATCCGTATTGTGCTCCTAAATTTGCAGCGTTAGTTACAGATTTAGCGAAAATCCAACTTATAAAAATACTTAACATAAGCATCATCTCAGTAGGTTTTTCACCTCTGTTACCATCACCTCTAAAGAATCCAGCTTCTGTTACTTTCTTAGGTGATAATAAAAACATTACCACTCCATAAACAATTAAAAATCCCCAAAATAGATATCCTGTCATATCATTCATTTTCTATAATATTTCTCCTTATTTTTCTAATTTGATACTACTTCTCCAACATTAGCGTATCTAGCGAATGAAGGCTCATAGTTTCGTACTTTAAAACCTAACTCTTCTAATATTACCGCAACGTACGAAGCACGAACTCCAGTAGTACAATAAGTAACCTGTAGTTTATTTTTATCTAGTCCTTTGTCAGTTACATATTTTTCTAATATTGCTCTAGATTTTAAAAATCCATTACTATCAACTAACGAATTAAACGGTAGAGAAATTGCACCAGGAATATGACCTGCTTTATTTTCTCCATAAATTACACGACCATTATATTCAACTTCTAGTCTAGTATCTATAATTTGAACATCTGTATTACCTATTTTTGATAATAATTCGTCTGTGTAAATAGCTTTTTCATTTTGAGTTGCTTCGTTACGAACTACATCGCTAACATCAATTCTGTCAGATGATGGTTCATAATTTTTATTAAATCCTAATTTTTCAACTTGTTTAAAACCACCATCAATGAACTTAACATTATCAAATCCTGCATAACTAAATGTATAAAGAACTCTTGCCTCATCTCCAAATCCTTGTTCAGGCATAGTAAAACCATATACTAACACTTCTGATTTATCTGTAATTCCTAGTTTAGAAAAAATTTGTTGATAATTCTCTTTAGATAATAATTTTCCTAAATCTTCTCCCCCAAATTCTCCAAGTAAACTTATATCAGTCCAATCAACAATGATTGCTTTGTCATACATTAAAGAACCTTCTTCAAGCATTCCTCCACGTGCATCTATTACAACGACATTGCTATTTGTTCTATTATTTAATAAATGCTCAGCATCAACCAACTTTTTAAAATCAAATTGTGTCATAACTATTTCTCCTTTCTGACTATATATATGATTAATTATATCACAGCTTTTAATTAAAAAATATAATTTCGCTTTCTAAATATCATAAAATTATTACATTTTTAAAACAACTAAGTATATACAAATTTAATAAATAATATTTTTACAAATCGTAAACACAACTATTTACAACCGTAAATAATCATGTTATAATAAATCGGAATTGTTTGGAATTGAATATAAGGAGAAAATACATGAACAAGAAAAAGATGATAATTACTGGTGCCTGCGGTTCATTAGTAATCGGGTTATCTGCATTTGCAGGATACGAATACGGAAAACACCAAGCATATGAATCTGCACCACTAGTGCAAAATACAGCACAAGCAAAAAAAATTAATTACTCGGACAAAGTTAGCTCAGTAGTAGTAAGTGAAATTACGGAAGATGGTTATGTTACACTTCATGGCGATCATAGCCATTATGAAAAAGGATTAGTACCTTACAACGCTAAAATTCTTGATTCATTAGTTTATAAAAATAAAGACTATAAACTAAAAAATGAAGATATTCAGTATGAACTTGCTGAAGGTTATGTTATAAAAGTAAATGGTAAATATTACTACTATCCAAAAGAAGGAACAACTCAAAATAACGTTGTAGATGAAAAAACTGCGAAAGAAATTTCTGCATACGCACATCACCATCATCACCATGGTGAATCTAGTGAATCTAAAGGAAATGGAGATAACTACACATTTAATCCGAAAGATATCGTAAGTGAAACTCAAGATGGTTATGTAGTTCGCCATGGAGATCACTTCCACTATATTAAGAAGAGTGAATTATCAAGCACACAATTATCACAAGTAAAAGAAGCTGGAGTTAATCCTTCTTTAGCATCATCAACAGCGGGAGTAACAACTCCAACGAGTGATGGCTATATCTTTAAAGGTGAAAGTGATATTATAGGAAGAAACAGTTTTGGCTTTATAGTTCAACACGGTAGTCATCAACATATAATTCCATATTCACAATTAAGAGGAACACAATGGGAATATTTATTAAATGATCAAGGAACTACAACTAATAACACTAATACAACAGTAGTAAACACTCCGAAAACTAATATAGTAAATGACAATCATCATGACCATCATGAAAATATATCAAACGATGAGCATAATGAACATTCACATAATGAACATTCATCAGAACATGGAGATGATTATAAATTTGATCCAAAAGATATAGTAAGCGAAGATGAAAATGGATATACAGTACGCCATGGAGATCATTTCCACTATATTCCAAAGAATAAAGTAGAAAAACCTGTCGAAACTGCTAAACCAACGCCAGTTATCCCTACGCCTACTTTACCTGAGATGAAAAATGAAGAGAAACCAGCTGAAACTGCTAAACCAGCTCCAGTTATTCCTACTCCTTCTTTACCTGAAGTGAAAAATGAAGAGAAACCAAAAGTAGAAGAAACAGTTGTAAGACCTAGCATTTTATCATTTGCTGGAGTTCAATTTGAGACTAGTGATGGGTTTATTTTAAATGAAAATACTGTTGGTACTCCGACTTCATTAGGACTAGTGATTGATCATAATGGACACCAACACTTTGTATACTATAAACAACTAGTGAATTCTAAATTTGAAAAATTAATTCCTGAAAAATATTTAGAACAAGCTAAAAAAGAGTATAAAGAATTAGAAGATAAAGTAACTGAAAAAATAAATTACTTATCAAATAAAAATAACATTGATAAAAGCTCAATTAAATATGTATCTACAGCACAAGGAGATGCTCTTTCATATGACGGTAAAACAACATTATTAGATAATATTAATGTTAACGATGTAACTGAGTCAACTACTGAAAAGCCAACAGAAAACAACAAAGAAGAAAATAATACAGAAAATAAAGAAAATTATTCTGAAGAAGTGACTAAAAAAATTAATCACCTTGCTAAAATACTAGGAATTGACCCTAAACTTATTAAATTAGTAGAAACTGAAAACGGTCAAGCATTAACTTATCCTCATGGTGATCATAGTCACACTGTATTATTAAATGCAATTCATATTGATGAGACTGACGTAAATATTACTGAAGAAATTCAAAAACAAATTAACTACATTGCTGAAGTCTACGGAGTACCAAAAGAAGCTGTTAAAGTAACAAAAGATTTCTTCGTATTCAATGAACCAGCTCACGCTTACGATCCAACACACATTCACCCATATCTGATTCCTCGTGAGAAATTCCATATTCCAGAGGTTACAGGTGACGATGAAGTGGATTTTGAAAATGAATTACTTGCTTTATCAAAACGAACAGGTATTCCTGCAGATAAAATTAAACGTGATGGGGATAAATTTGTAATACCTCACGGAGATCACGATCACTTTGTTAAAATTTTATCTAAAGGAGCAGATATTTATTACAAAAATAGAATTCCTAATATCACAGGAAACTATGTTTCAGGAGACTTCGATAAAGAAGCTGTATTCAAACGTATCGAGGAACTTAAAGCTAATAACCTTGCTAAACACAGCGATGATAAAAAACAAGCAAACCGTGTAAACCGTGCACTAGATCAATTACGTGCAACAATAGAAGAATTACCGACTAACTCTACTAACGGTTACCTTGAAATGTTAAATAATTTTGATAAAAAATACATCCAAGAAAAAGCTAATGCGGACACTTCTAAAAATGATGAATTAGTTAAAAAATATAATACTCTACTAAATAGAATCAAAGACACTGATATTGAAAAATATGGTCTTTCAAAAACTGACTTAACTAACGAGTTAAATGAAGCTAGCTCAAATAAAGATGCTAATACACTAAACAAAGTTAGCCATATGTTAGATGAACTTAAAAAATTCGAAGATCGCGAAGGTATAACAACAGTTAGTTACATAAAATACTTTTTAGAAAATATTGATAGTGACAAAATTGATAATAACTTACGTGAAGAACTTGCTTCTCTTGTAAAAGATTCTTATGAATCTCAAGCATCCATCACTAGAACACCAATGAGAACACTTGTAACAAGACTGATTAATGCGAAAAATGCTCTTCACTATGCACTGGAACATAATGAAAGTTCAAAAGTAGAATTCGGTAAGAACTATAATAAATTAAATAAGACTGACAGTGATGGTGCAACACTTCGCTCTTCAGCTGATCAATTCGCTAAAGAAGCCAACGATCCTTCATTTCCAATCGAATTCTCTAATGCTAAATATGACAGAGCAGATTTTGAAAAATATGCAAATAAAACAACAGAAAAAACTGAAACTACTACTCCAGCCACTGAAGTGAAACCAGAAGAAGAAAAAGATAATAACACAAATAATGGTAGTAACACTGGAAATCAACCTAACAATGAAGTAAGTACACCTAAAGAAGAAAATAATACGACAGATAATAAAAAAGTAGAACTTACTCCAGAAGAAACTGCAAAAGTAAACTTACTTGCGGGAATCTTTAAACTTTCTCCAGATTCATTAAATGTTATTGAAACACCATACGGAAAAGCGGTGAACTTCACACTTGGAGGAAAAGCCGAAACGATATTAATTAATGATATCGATAGATTACTTGCTGCATTATTGGCAAATGCTAAACCAAAAGAAGCTTCAACAGAAAATGAAAATAGTACGACTCTTAACTCAGAAAGCGAAGTTTCAAATCCAGAAAACAACACAACAAGCAACGAAAACAAAAACAACACAGAAAAAGAAAAAACTTCTAACAACACAACTACACCAACAGGGGAAACTTCAAATAATTCAACAGAAGAAAAATAACCTAAAAAGACTTGACAAAAAAGATAAAAATAGAGTAAAATTATATTAAATAAATATATAAAATTTGATTATAGACATGTTTTAATCTAAGAACATTCCCAGAGAGAGTACAAATGCTGAAAGTACTTATTGTTTATTTTAAAATTCTACTATAAATAATATCAAATTAAATTTCAAGAATCTTTTAGATTGAATTTGGGTGGAACCACGGTATAGAAATTAATCGTCCCTTGCGTCTTTGACGTAAGGGATTTTTTGTTTTACTTGTAAAATTCAGTCAAAATTAATTATAAGAAGGAGCATACAATTATGTTAGATATTAAATTATTTAGAGCAAACCCAGAAATGGTAAAAGAAAAGTTAGCAGCAAGAAACTTAGAAACAGATGTGGTTGACTTACTTATCGACTTAGATAAAAAACGTCGTGAGCTACTTGTTCAAGTAGAAGATTTAAAAGCACTTCGCAACAAAAAAAGTGAAGAGATTGCTATCTTAAAAAGAAAACGTGAAGATGCTTCAGATGTAATTGCAGATATGAAACACGTTTCTGATGAGATTACAGCTCGTGATATTGAAGTTAAACAAATTGCTGAAGAAATTAACGAAAAAATTATTAGAATCCCTAACCTTATCTCTGATGAGACTCCTATCGGTGAAGATGAAGATGAAAACATAGAAGTTCGTCGTATTGGACAAGTAAGAGAATTTGATTTTGAACCAAAAGCCCACTGGGATTTAGTTGAAGAATTAGATATTGCGGATTTCGAACGTGCATCTAAAATTTCAGGAAGCAGATTCGTATTCTACAAAAAAGCCGGAGCACTACTTGAGCGTGCATTAATTAACTTTATGATTGATACTCACGTTGTTGAACACGGATATGAAGAATTTATGGTACCTCAATTAGTTAATAGAACTGCTCTATTCGGTACAGGTCAATTCCCTAAATTCGTTGAAGATGTATATACAGTTGAGTCTGAGGGATTAACTCTTATTCCAACTGCAGAAGTTCCATTAACAAACTACTACAATGGAGAAATCTTAACTGAAGATATGTTACCAAAAGGTGTTACAGCATTCAGTATCTGTTTCAGATCTGAAGCAGGAAGTGCTGGTCGTGATACTCGTGGATTAATCCGTCTTCACCAATTTAATAAAGTAGAAATGGTTCGTTTTGCTAAACCTGAAAATTCATATGAACAATTAGAAATAATGACTGGACATGCTGAAAACATTCTTAAAAAATTAAACTTACCATATCGTGTAATTACATTATGTTCTGGAGATACAGGATTCTCTAGTGCTAAAACTTATGATATCGAAGTTTGGTTACCAAGCTATAACGCTTATAAAGAAATCAGTTCTTGTTCAAACTGTACAGATTTCCAAGCACGTCGTGCAAACATGCGTTTCAAACGTGAAGATACTGGAAAAGTTGAATTTATTCACACATTAAACGGTTCTGGATTAGCGGTAGGACGTTGTCTAGCAGCTATAATCGAAAACTATCAAAATGAAGATGGTTCTATCACAGTACCAGAAGTTCTTCGTCCATACATGCGTGGAATCACAAAAATTGAAAGAGACTAATTAATTATTCTCAAAAACAATAAAATAAAGAAAGACTCAAAGAGTTTACATAAACTCCTTGAGTCTTTTTCCCAACCCTTTCCAGATAAAAATCCTTTATAAAAAGATAGTGGCTTTGGATTACCTTTTTCCACTCCACTATCTTTTATTTTTATAATATAAAGTTATGCATTAATTTGGGTTTTTTCAAACTTGTCTAATGCTTGTAAATATCCGTCTGTTGCTGTGACATGCCATGCTAAACTAACATCCCTAAAGTTATTTAACCAATTCAGTACTTTTCTTAATTTCGCCGGATTATTAGCGAGTACAGTCTGGGCTTTATTTTCTAATTCTGTTAATCTACTATTAACTACAGCTTCATCAATATTCCCATTTACTTTTGGAATCTCTATATAAGGTATTTTGTTTTGATTATATAGTCTCCATCCTGGACTCTTAATTGAATAGTAGTGATTATGATCACCATGATTTACTATCATTTGTCCATCTTGCACCTGAATATGTTCAACTGTCGTATTCATACTGCTTGCCAATGCTGTTATTTCTTTTTCAAAATCTCCTTCTAAATCTGCGCTCATCACTGGAACAGTTATGTCACTAAGTGCAATACGTTTAACTACTCCGTTATAGTTAAATACTAATGTGTTATTATCAACTGTAATATCGCTTACATTTATTCCGTAAAATAATGCAATATAATTTTTCTTACTATCTATAGTTGCTTTATCTTCGGTTGTTGTTGCTGTACCTTTCTTAGCTAAAAATTCTTTTGCTTCTTCTAGTTGTTTAGCTGATAAATCAGATTTTTTAACAAAGTGATTATGATCACCATGTTTTACAATATAGCCATCCCCTTCTTCACTAACTATATTATTCGCATCGAATACAAAATCATGTTCTTCAGCTTCATTATGATTATACGTTTCTGAATCGTGCTCTGCTTTATTATGATTATGTACTTCCGAAGCATGCTCAGTTTCTGTATTAGATGACTCGGTAACTGAATTTTCTTTATTAGCTACCTCAGTAGTTGGTGTTACTAAATTATCTTTAACTTGTTTTCTTATTTCACTCAATTGTTTTTCTAAATCAATTTGTTTATTTCTGCTTTGATCTACACTATAGGACATATCTAGATAAATAATACGAGCTTTTTGTTTTAATTCGTCAGCAACTTCTGGAGCTAATTTTTTCTCTTCTTTAAGTTTTAATATCTCTTCTTGTAATTTTTCTGCCTGTTCTGTAATATAACCAGCAGATAGCACATAATTTTCTTTTATATCTCCACCTTCAACCTTCTCAAAATTACTCATTATTCCTTTTGGAATATTTCCATCACTTGGAATTTCTAACTCTTCTTTTGGAACAGTATTATGACTTATATCTAGGTATTCTAAAGTTTTATTTTTTTCTTTCAATGTTAATGTAGATACATAGTTATTTGACATTGTTAAGTATTTTAACGACGTAAGATTATTTACATTTTCCATTGATCTAATAATATTGTTTTTAACTATTAGATTAATTAATTTATCTTGTTTATTAGATGGGAACTCACTAATTTTATTGCCACTAACATCTAAATTCTCAAGTGCAGATAGTTTATTAATGCTATTAATTTCTTCTAATTTATTGTTTTTAATTTCTAGACTTGTAATTGTACTGTTCTCAAAATCCAAACCATCAATTTTATTATTATTAACTTCTACACTTTCTAAAACTTTAGCATTTTTCAAGTGAGATAATGTTGTTATTTTATTATCATTTGCTACTATTTTTTTCAACTTAGGCAAGTTAGAAACAACACTTAAATCTCTAATATTACTATTATTTACCGTCAGTTGCTCTAAACTATTATTTTTAAGAGTTGCTAATTCTAAGCCACTATTATTAGATAAGAATAAGCGTTCTAATTCATTTTTACTGCTCAATGCATCTAATTTTGTAATATTATTATTTTCAAGACTAACTGCTCTTAAGTGATTTAAATCTTTTAGAGCTGAGATATCTTTAATCTTGTTATTGTCTAAATTCAACGACTCTAAGTTAGTAAGATTTTTTAGTACATCAATATTTTCAATATTATTTCCTGCAGCAGATACTAATTTTAAATTTGGATAATCTTTTAAGAATGAGATATCTTGTATATCATTTTCAGAAAAATCAATCCCTTCTAATGTTGGTATATTTTTTATAAATGAGTAATCCTTAATACCAGTTCTTGATACATATAATTGTTTCAATTTCTTGAATTTATAGACAGGTGTAATATCATCGATAGAAGTATATCCAATACCTAGAACTTCAATATTTGGCATAAGGTCCAATCCATTCCTTTTGAGTGGCTCTTTGTTTTGACCTATGTTTAGATACTTAACAGTTTTCAACCACTCTTTCATTTTCTCTACATTTGTCTCTTGTGCAGGAAAATCAGTGTCAGCTGATGCATGTTGAATATCATGGATAATGTCATCATCAAATCCTAATTTTTTCAACGTCTCAGCTCCCGAATTACTATGTGGATCTGCCAAAGGTTTTGATGTATCTATAGCTTTAAGCAATATAGTATGGCTATGATCTCCATGTGGATATATCACCGCCTTACCTTCTGCTGTTTCAATTAATTTTATAGCACTTTTATCTATATTTAATTGTTTAGCAACATAATCAGTTTTTTCTTCAATTTCTTTTTCTTCTGAAGAAGTTTCATTTTTCCCTTCTACTGAATTATTAGGTGTCTCTGTGTTAGTAGTTGCAGAATTATTACTTGTAGAATTATTTTCCTCAGTGCCTAGTGTATTCGAATTATTTGTCTCCGCATCTTCTTTGATATTTATATCTTTTAACAACTCCATTTTTCCATTGTATGAAATTGCATCCCCATTTGAAGTAATAACATAACTAAATTTATCTTTATCTATATTATTCTTTTTAGAAAGATAATTAATCTTATCATTAACTTCTTTCTCTAACTCAACATACTCTTCTTTGGCTTTATTTAGATATTGATGGGGAATTAATTTTTCAAATTTAGAATTCACTAATTGTTTATAGAATATAAAATGTTGATGCCCACTATGAACTACTAAAAGCCCTGTTAAAGTTGGTGTTGTAATGCTATCATCAGACAGTTTAAACCCATCACTAGTCTCAAATTGAACTCCAGCAAATGATAAAATGCTAGGTCTTACAACTATTTCTTCTACTTTTGGTTTCTCTTCATTTTTCACTTCAGGTAAAACTGGAACCGGAACAACCGGAACTGGTTTAACAGTTTCGGCAGGTTTTTCTGCTTTATTTACTTTAGGAAGTGCAGGAGTAGGGATAACTGGAGCTGGTTTAGCAGTTTCAGCTGGTTTCTCTACTTTACTTGCTTTAGGAACAGTAGGAGTAGGGATAGCTGGCGTTGGTTTAGCAGTTTCGACAGGTTTTTCTACTTTATTCTTTGGAATATAGTGGAAATGATCTCCATGGCGTACTGTATATCCATTTTCATCTTCGCTTACTATATCTTTTGGATCAAATTTATAATCATCTCCATGTTCTGATGAATGTTCATTATGTGAATGTTCATTATGCTCATCGTTTGATATATTTTCATGATGGTCATGATGATTGTCATTTACTATATTAGTTTTCGGAGTGTTTACTACTGTTGTATTAGTGTTATTAGTTGTAGTTCCTTGATCATTTAATAAATATTCCCATTGTGTTCCTCTTAATTGTGAATATGGAATTATATGTTGATGACTACCGTGTTGAACTATAAAGCCAAAACTGTTTCTTCCTATAATATCACTTTCACCTTTAAAGATATAGCCATCACTCGTTGGAGTTGTTACTCCCGCTGTTGATGATGCTAAAGAAGGATTAACTCCAGCTTCTTTTACTTGTGATAATTGTGTGCTTGATAATTCACTCTTCTTAATATAGTGGAAGTGATCTCCATGGCGAACTACATAACCATCTTGAGTTTCACTTACGATATCTTTCGGATTAAATGTGTAGTTATCTCCATTTCCTTTAGATTCACTAGATTCACCATGGTGATGATGGTGATGTGCGTATGCAGAAATTTCTTTCGCAGTTTTTTCATCTACAACGTTATTTTGAGTTGTTCCTTCTTTTGGATAGTAGTAATATTTACCATTTACTTTTATAACATAACCTTCAGCAAGTTCATACTGAATATCTTCATTTTTTAGTTTATAGTCTTTATTTTTATAAACTAATGAATCAAGAATTTTAGCGTTGTAAGGTACTAATCCTTTTTCATAATGGCTATGATCGCCATGAAGTGTAACATAACCATCTTCCGTAATTTCACTTACTACTACTGAGCTAACTTTGTCCGAGTAATTAATTTTTTTTGCTTGTGCTGTATTTTGCACTAGTGGTGCAGATTCATATGCTTGGTGTTTTCCGTATTCGTATCCTGCGAATGCAGATAATCCGATTACTAATGAACCGCAGGCACCAGTAATTATCATTTTTTTCTTGTTCATGTATTTTCTCCTTAATTATATAATTCGAAATAATTTCGATTTATTATAACACGATTATCTTTCTTTGTAAATAGTTATCTTTACGATTTACTGTTTTTGAATTTAATATTTTTATATTTTTTTATTATTTATAAAATAAAACTTTGATTTAATAAACTTTAATAATTAAGGCCATTTAGAAAATTATGTTTATCACCAACACACTAAAATCTTATTTATAATACTTAGACTTATAATTTGAACCTTAAAATACAAAAAATGGATACCAACTGCATAATCCAGTATGATATCCATATGTTTTTTTATATTTAATTGGTTATATATAATTTTTCTTTTTTCGTATAATACTAGCTACAGTTAATAAAATAAATCCTGTAGAAATAAATGAATTTACAGATATACCCGTATTAGGAAGTATTTTCAATTTTTTTTCATCTTTAATACTCTTTGTTTCGGGTAACTCATTATTTTCTTTTTCTTTATTTTCTATTTTTTCTAGAATTACAATTTTTGTTCTTTCTTCTAAATCCTTGCTACCTATTTTTATACGTTCTACTATAGTAAACTTACTGAAATGCTTTATATTAAATCTCAACTCACCAGTACTATAGCTACTATTTACTTTCTCAAGAGTATCTTCATCAGCTATATGATAAACTTCTAATTCGGTATTATCTTTTTTCACAACAGCAACGGTAACTGTACGTTCTACACTACTGTCCACTTTTTTATCATCTTTTTCAAAATGAATCTCAAAAGTCTCTATAATATTATAATCACTACCTAGTTTATTCTTAATAGTCTGGTTTAAATCATTATCATTTAACGGTTCTACATACAATTTTTCAGCAGAGATACTACCTTTTTTAAAAGAAACCTTAATTTCACGTCCAGATAAATTCCCTACTAATACATCGTTTTTAATTTCCACTTTAGATTTTGTTTCTAAAAAATTAGTAGTTGGTTTTTCTGTTGCCTTTTCTAGTGATTTAACAGGTAGTTGCTCTATCGGCTTTTCAGTTGATTTTTCCGATGATTCTTCCAACGGCTTTTCTTCAGTTTTTTTTGTTGGTTTTTTCGATGGCTTTTCTATTGGTTTTAACGCTGGTTTCTCCTCTGATTTTATAGGTGTTTTTTTTTTCAATTCTTCTTTTACATTCTCCGACGGATTTGGTTCAGCAATTGGTCTAACTCCATCTTCATCAATAATAACTTTACTACTCGTTGATATATTAGAATTTATTGCAGCGTTTACCGTGCCAATTTCCCAAACACTTAAACCGATAATAATACTTGCAATACCAACAGAAACTCTTCTTATAAAATATGTTTTATTCTTCACTGCTTTCTCCTTATCTCAAATGATCTCTGGGAGTGACTCTAAAATCGTGATTTCGAAGAAATCGATTTTCTCGAGTCACCCCTGCAAAGTTTATTAGATATCTAAAAAGCTTTTATAAAGCAAACTTAGCTATCAATAAACCACTTCGTCTTTGAGTTCTCATATGAACTTTTTAAGTTCTAAGACTTTTGAGTCAACATCTACTATTATATTACACATCAAAACATTCATCAAGCAATTTCAAAAAATGGCTTGATTAAGACACTTAATCAAGCCAAATTTTCTTCTATCTAGACAAAAACGAGAAGAATCCACTTATTATTGCTACATTAAAGAAGTCTATAAATAGTGCCCCTACTATAGGCATTACAAAGAATGCTATATGAGAATGTTTATATTTATCACAAACGCTCTGCATGTTGGCTATTCCATTAGGTGTTGCCCCAAGTCCAAAACCTGCATGTCCTGCAGATAATACTGCTGCATCATAATTTCTACCCATAAATCTAAATGTTACAAAGTAAATAAATACCCATGCTAAAATCGCTTGTGCAAGTAATAATACTGCTAGTTGACCTGCCACACTGCTTAATTCCCATAATTTTAAACTAATCATTGCCATTCCAAGGAATAAGTTCAACGAAACATCTTCTAGAATATGTACTTCTTCATAGTGTAAATCAAATTTAGTTGTATGGTCTGATATATTTCTTAGTATTGCTGCTACTATCATAGGCCCTATATAACTAGGAAATTTCAAAAATTGATTTAAAAATGTTGATACATAACTTCCTATAAACATCGCTAATAATATCATGAAAAATGCCTTAGCAAAACTTTCACCATCTAGTTTTTTTACATCATTATTAAATAAAAACTCATCATTTCTAACTTGTTCATTATCAACTTCTTCAGCTACTACTTCTAATTTTTTCCCTTTTATCAATCTGTTCGCAAGCGGTCCTCCTAAACTTGAACCAGCAATTAGTCCAAATGTAGCCGCCGCAATCGCTACGCTCTTAGCTCCAGTGTGACCTAACTCTTCTACAATAGGTGCCATTGCCGCCGCTGTTCCGTGCCCTCCTGTCATTGCCGTTGAACCTGTTAATAATGCAATTAGTGGATCAATCCCTGTTGCATATCCAATCCCTACGGCTAAAATATTTTGTAGCACTACTAATATTATTGAAACAATTAAAAACATAATAACTTTTCTTCCACCTACTTTTAACAATTTCCAGCTTGCATTAAACCCGATACTTGTGAAGAACAATGTCATAAAGAAGCTTTGAAGTGTATTGTCGAATTCAAATATTATCAAATTAGTTTGTCGTAGGCACAAATTAATAATCGCAAATAAAAATCCTCCTATAACCGGTGAAGGTATACAATACGTTTCAAAAAATTTAACTTTCTTTCGTAAAAATCTACCTATTATCAAAATAACAACAGCAAGTCCTACTGTTTGTATCATATCCATTTTAATATTTAACATACTATCATCCTTCCTTTTAAATGTTATATTTTCTTACATCAACTTTTTTAAATTTATAAATTTATAATCTATAAATTTTTTTCATTTTAATTCCTTATCCATATATTACACTTTTTAGCACTATTCTTCAATTATACGTCAGATTTTATTACAAACAAAAAAAGAGTGCCTCAAAAATCGTAATTTCAAAGAAATCGATTTTATCGAGTCACCCCCGTAAAGTTTATTAGATATCTAAAAGGCTTTTAAAAAGCGAATTTAGATATCAATAAACCACTGCATCTATGAGTTTTCATATAAACCTTGTTAAAATTTAGGACTTTTGGATTAGCCCCTTTATTTATTAAAATATTGGTTTTAAAAATTCTGACCAAGTCTCATAATTTTCTTCTGCTTTGGCTTCTTCTCCTGTCATCCATTTAATAACAAGAGTATCGTCTTCCTTAACTTCTACAAGTTGTTTATCAACTTTACATTCATAAACAACTCCTATATGCACTTGACCAACTTCAGTTTTATCATCATTTATTAACCCAATAAAATGTAGGTTATTTAAAGCATCTTCTTCTGGAACTCCAACTTCCTCATTTAATTCACGTGCGGCATTAATTTTTAACATTTCAAAAATTGTTTTTCCTTCAACTTCATTCATATGACCACCAATACCAACAGATGCTTTCCCATGAAGTCTAGCTTCTCCTCCACCTACTAGACGTTTATAAACTAGTACTTCACCTGTAGTTATATCTTTTAGTAAAACATAACCAATCAATTGCTTATAGTTTGGATCTTCTTCCATATCACCACGACGTTTAACTTCGTATGATTCAAATGTAGAAATGATTTTCTCGGTTTTTTCATCATTTTTTTCTATAAATCCATAGAAATGATTTTCTTCATTATTAAATAATTCTTTTCTATTAACTACTAATATTTGTTCATCCCACTTGCTCATTATTATTCCTCACTTTATTATTTTGCTTGATACGTACCTTCTTTTAATTCCTTAGCTATTTTAGCAATTTTTCTAAATCTATGATTTAAGCCTGACTTAGATAATTTCCCATCCTCAATCATTTCTGCTATTTCTTTTAAAGGATATTCTGGATATTTAAGTCTAGCCTCAGCAACAACTCTAAGTTTCTCATCAATATTATCTAATCCAATTCTTTCCTCAATTATATTGATGTCCTCAACCTGTTTTGCTGAAGCATTAACGGTTTTATTCATATTAGCCATATCGCAGTTTTGCATTCTATTTACTGAATTATTTATATCTCTTACAATTCTTTCATCTTCAAATTGGAATAGTGCTTGAAAAGCTCCAACAAGATTAATAAACTCTGCTATTTTTTCAGATTCTTTAATATAAACTATAAAACCTTTTTTTCTTTCAAGGCTTCTAGCATTCAATTTATAACTATTTAAGAGCTCATTTAATTCCTTATTATGTTCTTCGTAAGAAGAGAAAATTTCCATATGATAACTAGAAGTACGAGGGTTATTAATAGATCCTCCTGCTAAAAATGCGCCACGTAGATAAGCTCTCTTCTTCTCATCAGTATCTATTAATTCTTTTGCTATATCAATTCTCATTGTATAGTTATCATTTAATATATACAAATCAGTTAGTATCTCTTTTACATGTTGATCTAAACGACAAATATATACATTATTTTTCTTCAACTTCAATTTTTTTCTAACAGATATATTCACGTGAACATCATAGAAAAACTTTATTAATGAAAACATTCTTCTTGCTATAGACGCATTTTCTGTTTGAAAACTTAAACTTAATCTACCGTTTGATATATTTAATACACCATTCATCTTTATTAAGGCTGATAACTCTGATAAAAATTCTCTATCTTTTGTTATTTCTATTAAAGTTAATTCTTTCTTCATATCTGAAGCGTATGACATAAGTTCCCTCCTTATCCTAATTATTTTTTGTAACTTATATATTTTATCACGATACCTTCAATTTAACAACTCATTTGAGTTAAGAAATGGGAGCGACTCAAAAATCGTGATTTCTTAAGAAACAAGATTTTGTCGAGTCGCCCCCGTATAGTTTATTAGATATCTAAAAAGCATTTATAAAGCGTATTTAGATATCAATAAACCACTGCGTCTATGAGCTATAATATACACTTTTTAAAAATTTAGGACTTTTGAGTCACTCCCATTAATCCTAATATTCTATTTTTATTTTCTTCATTAACATCGATACGCTCTTTTATGCCTTCTTTGTCAAAATAAAGAACTTCATCTGAAATCTGACATAAAAATTCATAATCATGTGTAATTATAAATATCACAACATCATTCTTGGCAATTTCTTCAATCAAGCGACTTAGTTCAATCATATTAACATAATCTAAACCGCTAGTTGGTTCGTCAAAGATTAATACTTTTTTATTTGATAAAAGCGCAGAAGCAATAGCGACTCTTTGCTTTTCTCCACCAGATAAAGTATTCGGATGTCTATCTAAAAATTTTCTAATGTTTAATCTATCTACAACTTCATCAAATAACGATAAATTATCGCTACCTAATTTAATTTCTTTTTCAACCTGATTAGTAAATAATTGATAGTTAACATCTTGCATTACTTGGAAGGCATTTTTCACTAAATCCTTATTATTTAGATATTTTTCATCTAATTTAACTTTATGTTTTGATTTATGTAGGCCGCATAAAGCATTAGCAAAAGTTGTTTTCCCACAACCATTATCACCTATAATAGTATAGATTTTTGAAGCTGAGAAACTTTCACTTTGGAGTTCAACTTTCCTATCGTAAACTTTATATTCAAGTCTTTCGATATTTAAAAAATCTTCTTTAAAATTTCTATTCCCTTTATTGCCCAGCTCTACTTTAGATAAATCAATCTGTCTTGTGTGACAAGATTTGCTGTCAAAATCTGATAGCTGTTCTTTAGTAACTTCATGAATTAATTTACCGTCTTTAATAATATACATTCTGTCAATTAAATCTTTTAGATAATATATTCTATGTTCAGCAACAACTATAGTTTTACCTTTTTTCTTCAATGTTTCAATTATTGATGAAATAAGCTGTATTGCCTTCAAATCTAGATTACTAGTTATCTCATCTAGAACATAAACATCCGCGTCTAACATCATACTAGCCATAAAAGCTAGTTTTTGTTTTTCTCCACCACTTAGTTCTAAGACATTTCTTTCCAACAGATATTCCGCAGAAAATTCTGATATCACTTCATCAATTCTACTTTGTATCTCTGATTTAGAATAACCATAATTTTCCATACTAAAGGCAAGTTCACTCGTAGAATCTAGATTAAAAAACTGGTTTTTAGGGTTTTGAAAAACACTTCCCACAACCTTTGAAAATTCTTTTAATCTATCTCCAATATTTAGATGGGCGACTTTAAATTCACCACTATATCCACCATCAAAAAATTCTGGAGCTAATCCATTTAAAACTCGTAAAATAGAAGTTTTTCCACAACCACTAGCACCAGTAAAGAGAATACATTCACCTTTTTTTATATCTAGTGATAAATCTTCAATATTTAATTTTTTCGATTCAATATATTTATAATTAAAATTTTTAAATGTTATCAATTTATCACCTCATATACATAATATAACAAAAAGCACTTGCTACAATAACCATAGTTAGATAATCACTCTTATTAAACTTTAATTCAATATAACTACTTGGTTTCTCTTCGTTATCTATCCCTCTGCATAAACAAGACACCGACAGCTCATTTGCTATATTGGTACTTATAATTACATAAGGAACAAATACATATTCAAAGAATTTAATTGGATGAAGTAAGTAGTAACCTCTACTTACTCCAATTCCCTTCATTCGTAATGAATTCTTTATTAACTTATAATCTGTAAGTAAAACCGGGAAAAATCTATATAGTACTGCTAGTACTATAATCATTTTCTTTGGTAACTTTATGCTTCTCAAAAAGCAGATTAGTTCCGAAACTTTTGAACTACTTACTAAAGCCATACCTGCACATAATGGGAAATACAATGTTTTAAACATTAATGCTGTAAGTAATAAGAAACTGTCAATTACTTGAAGAGTAACCGTATGTGCAAAAAATACTTCATATGCAGTAAAGAAAAGATATATACCAAAAAATCTACTCATTCTCTTAAAGTTAGAACTAATTCCTAAGTATATTGAAAAGCATAGTGCTACTATAAGGTGAACAGGTACTGTCATCATTTTAAACATTAGTATATTAGCAATTACTAATATAAAAATCTTAGTTCTAATATCTAACCTTAACATTCTATAGTCCTGCTTTATTGAAATTCTTAAAGTATAATTTTCTTCCTAGATATGTTCCAATTATTGAGAATATTATAGTAAAGATAACTATAAAAATAAATGTCTTCATATCTGTACTACTCATTACTAGATTTATCTTTTCATCTGAATAATTTCTATTTTGAAGATGTTTTACATATGAATCTTTCATAAAGAACATCGGTAGAATAATACCAATATTTCCTAGATTAAAGAATAAGTATGATAAATATTCATTCCCATATCTAAAAGCAATTTCTGCTAAAACTGCCGCTATAATAAGTGCAACACCTCCAACTACAGAGTGTCCAGAAACCGTCATAAAAATTCCGATAATTGCGATCATTATAAATATTGCCATGTTTTTATTGATTTTATTGAAAATTAAACTATATACACTACCACAAACTAGCGCTGCAGTAATAGATGTATATGTTGCGAAATAAACTTTACCTCCAAATATAACTGATGTCAATAGTGTAGAAATTCCAATACCTACCGCCATTACAAGAATTAATAATATTGTATAGAGACCTAATGTAATTAGATCTTTAATTTGTAAATTCTTATTATCTTCTTTATTTATATATTTTAATTCTGTCATCGATTACCCCACTATATTTTCTTAAGTTCATCTAAAGCAACTTTATAATTTGGCTCTTCACCAATTTCTTCTAGTACTTCTTTATAGCGGATAACACCTTCTTTATCAAGTACAAATACAGCACGAGTTAATAACCCTAATTCTTCAACTAAAAGACCATTATTATTTTCGAAATCACGATACTTATAGTCAGAAACAGTAATTGCATTATTAATTTCTTTATCGGCGCAGAATCTTCCTAGTGCAAAAGGTAAATCTTTTGAAACTGTTATTACTACAGTATCTACTAAGTCGCGTACTTCCCTATTAAAATTAATTGTTTGTAAAGCACATACTCCTGTATCAATAGATGGGAATGTATTGATAATTACATTTTTCCCTTTATAATCTGATAACTCAAATTCTGATAGAGTCTTAGTTACAGCTCTGAAGTTAGGAAAAACATCTCCAACATTTAATTTATCTTCAATTGTTACTGGTGTGCCCTTAAAGCTTATTGTTTTCTTCATAATTTATACCTCTTTAATTTATAATTTATTGATAAAACTATCTACACCTAATGATAACATATTTCAATTATAGATAAAAGTTTTTTATATAATTTACTTTCATTTTAAGCATTTTTTATACAATAATATATGAAATTTATGATATAATAAGTATTAATAGTGTGTGAAAGGATTTTTTTTATGTCAAAAGAACTAGAAGAAAAAGTAGTCGAACAAGAGACTGCAGATTCGATTGAAAAAAAAGATAGCCCTATATCTTTTTTTAGTCGTATAAAAAAACAAGTAAAAACTTTTAATTTAAAAAATAATGAATCTACAACTTCTTTTGCTGACAATCTAAGTCATCTTGATGAATCAGCTCTGGAGAAAGAACTTCGTGAAAAAGAAAAAGAAGTAAGATTACAAGAAAAAGAACTTAAAAAACGCGCTCTCGAGCTAGAAAATGCAAAAAAGAAATTTGAAGAACAACAACGAAAAAGAGAAGAAGAACGAAAAAAAAATGAGATTGCACGCGCTGAAAGAGAACGTCTTGAAAAAGAGCGCATTGTTCGTGAGAAAGAACTAGAACGCCAACGTATCGAAAGAGAAAAAGCTGAAAAACGTGAAAGAGAACGTCTTGAAAAAGAGCGCATTGCTCGTGAAAAAGAACTAGAACGTCAACGTATCGAAAAAGAAAAAGCTGAGCAACGCGAAAGAGAGCGTATTGAAAAAGAGCGCATTGCTCGTGAGAAAGAACTAGAACGTCAGCGTATTGAAAAAGAAAAAGCTGAAAAACGTGAAAAAGAACGTCTTGAAAAAGAACGTATTGCTCGCGAAAAAGAACTAGAACGCCAGCGTATCGAAAAAGAACAGGCAGAAAAAAGAAAAAGAGCATTTAGAAGAAAAGAAAAAGAATTTCAAATCTTAGAAGACAAGAAAAGAATAGAATTCTTACAAAAAGAAAATGAAATGCGAGAACATGAGAACACTCTTCTTTCTTTAGAAACTACCCTAATTTCATTAGAAGATAAAATCGAAGAAAAAAAATTAATTATCTCAACTCTAAAAAATAGAAAAGATGATAAAGAAAAAATTATTTTAGAAGAAAAAAGACTCAATAGCCTAGTATCTCAAAAACAAATTACTCAAAAAGATATTATATCTGAGAAAAAAATCATTGAAAAAATTCAAAAAAATCTTGAGATAGAATACAAACTTGATGATTTAAAAAAAGAACTACATAATATAAAAAAAGAAGTAGTCAATGAAGAAGAAACTGCATTTAGAATTAAATATATCGATAACAAAGTACGAAATATTTTCATAGTATCTCTACTTTATCTTAAAGCATTTATTTCTAAAAAAATTTTCAGAAAAAATGTAGAAAACTATGATAAAATTAATAAAATCTCTAAAAATATTAAAGTTAAAATTTCTACCTCATTCATTCTAGCAATAGCATTATCTATTTGTTTTCTTATTACATTGAAATTCATTTCTTCTTCTAAAGAACACTATGTAAGTTTTGGCGAAACAAATACTACAGCTGTCGATACTACCGAAGAAATGAAAAAACAAAAAGAAGCCGAAGAAAAAGCTAAAATATTAGAAGCACAAGAAAAAGCGGAAGCTGCTCGTATAGACTCTGATGCGCAAGATGAAGAAATAACTGCAAAACTTGCGGGTACTTTCACATCCTATTCATTTGATGTGAATCGTCAAGTTACAGTAAACAAAAAAATTCACGCTTTCAAATCTGCTAGTTGGTCTGATCAAGGAGATGTTATTGAACCGGGTACTAAACTAACTGTAAACAAAATTGTATCTCCTGCTGGATACTTAATGTATCATATTTCATCAGGACCTTTACAAGGACAATATATCACAGCAAATGGAAAATTCGTATCAGTGAACTCTAAAAACGATCAACTTGACGACTTTATTTCTCGACCAGTAGCAATTAAATTCTTAGCTACACAAAATGTTTATTCTGATGAATCAGCTAGTAAAGTTCGTGTAACATTTGGTAGTGGAGCACAGCTGAACATTAATGGAATTGGAATATCTAATAATAGATTGATTTATTTTGTAACCGATGGATCATTTGTGCCGGTTAATCCTATTCGCGTAACAGAAGTAAATAGAGAAGCTCCAAAGTCAAAAAATATCGATAACGAAAATAAAAATAGTTCTAATTCTCAGAACAACCAAGGAACTACTAGATAAAAATTTAAGAGGCTAGCCCAATTTAACAAAGTTTATATGAAAACTCATAAACACAATGTGTATCAATAGCTAAATTCGCTTTATAAAGCTTTCTAGATATCTAATAAAACACTACAGGGGGGACTCAATAAAATCTTATTTCTTTGAAATTATGATTTTCAAGTCACCCCTCTTTTCCATGCCCCGGATTTAGTATACAACCATTTATTATAGAACCCAAAAAAGAGAATATAGTTTTCACTACATTCTCTTTTCATATTATCTAATCTCTGCTCCATTAGGAATTTCAGCATTAATTTCAACTACTCGTAAGATACCATCTTTTTCTGCTGATAAAATCATTCCTTCACTTAATTCGCCACATAGTTTAACTGGTTTTAAGTTAGCTACTACAGCTACTTTTTTACCTACTAATTCTGCTGGATCATAGTATTTAGCAATACCAGAAACTATTTGTCTTTGGTGATTTCCTAAATCAAGTTTGAATTTCAATAATTTTGAACTTTTCTTAACTTTTTCGCATTCTAATACTTCTGCTACTCTTAAAGAAGTTTCAAAAAATTTATCAATTGTGATTTCTTCTGCAAGTTCAACATATGTATCTTCTTTTTCTTCTTTAGATTCTGTTTCTAAGTTCTCAAGTGCCTTAGGTGACATTTGTTCTTTAATATACTCTACTTCTACTTCCTTATCAAATCTTGGGAAGATTGGAGTTGGTTTTTCTACAACTTTTACAGTTCCATCAAACACTCCAAATGTTTTAGCAGACTCAAACACTAATAAGTCTTCTCTAATTCCTAATTGTTTAGCAATTTCTGCTGGTGCTTTTGTTAAAGCTGGTGCTATTAAAATTGTAGCTATACGAAGACTTTCAGCTAAGTAGTTCATTACTTTATCTAATTCAGGTTGATTTGCTTCGTCTTTTGCTAAAATCCATGGAGTAGTTTGGTCAATATATTTATTAGTTCTAGAAATGAATTTCCAAACTGATTCTAACGCTTTAGAGAACTGCATGTTTTCCATGTACTCTTCATATTCAGCAATAACTTCTTTTGATAAAGCTATTAACTCTTTATCAAACTCTGTAGTTGGTTCAACGAATTTTGGAATTACTCCACCACAGTATTTATTAATCATAGAAATAGTTCTATTTAATAGGTTTCCTAAGTCATTTGATAGATCTGAATTGATTCTATCAATGAAACTCTCAGGTGTGAAAATACCGTCTTGTCCAAATGGTACTTCACGTAGTAGGTAATAACGCGCAGAATCTAATCCGTAACGCTCTATTAACATATAAGGATCTACTACGTTACCTTTAGATTTACTCATTTTACCGTCTTTCATTAATAACCAACCGTGAGCGAAGATTTTCTTAGGTAATGGTAAATCTAATGCCATAAGAAGTATTGGCCAATAAATAACGTGGAAACGTACGATTTCTTTACCTACTACTTGAACATCAGCTGGCCAGTATTTGTTAAATAGTTCTTCACTTTCACCAGTTGCATACCCTAGCGCTGTAATATAGTTAACTAAAGCATCAATCCAAACATATACAACGTGTTTTGGATTTGATTTTACTTTTACTCCCCAGTCGAAAGTTGTACGAGTAACCGCTAAATCTTCTAATCCTGGTTTAATGAAGTTATTAAGCATTTCATTTTTTCTGCTTTCAGGTAAAATGAATTCTGGGTGCTCGTCATAGTATTTAACTAATCTATCAGCATATTTACTCATTTTAAAGAAGTAACATTCTTCACTAACTAATTTAACTTCATTTCCACTTGGTG
This sequence comes from uncultured Gemella sp., assembly GCF_963519265.1. GTDB lineage: Bacteria > Bacillota > Bacilli > Staphylococcales > Gemellaceae > Gemella. The sequence goes on from NZ_CAUQNQ010000011.1 coordinate 34,321, forward strand.
CAATACCACCAATCATGTTTCCTTCTTCATCTCTGAAAACTTCCTGAAGTTGAGTTTCTGTGAAATACTCTTCATCACTAATAGAATACCAACCTTTATATTCTCCAAGATAGATATCCCCTTTTTCAACTAATTTATCGAAAATTTCAGCAACTGCTCTTTCATGATAGTCATCTGTTGTACGGATAAACTTGCTATAGTTAATATCCATTGCTTCCCATAATCTTTTTATATCTTTAATCATTTCATCAACATAAGCTTGTTCTGAAATACCCTTTTCCTGAGCTTTTTGTTGAATTTTTTGACCATGTTCATCTGTGCCTGTTAAAAAGTATGTATCATATCCACTTAATTTTTTATATCTTGTTAAAGCGTCACACGCTACTGTTGTATACGCATGCCCTATGTGTAAGTTACCACTTGGGTAATAAATAGGAGTTGTAACATAAAATGTTTTTTTAGTCATCTTACAACCATCCTCACTTTCGTTTCAATTTTTTAGTTAATATACATTACTATTGTACCATATATTTGAGGCTATTGCATGATTTTTTATCATTTTTTTCAAATTTAAAAGTTCTTTGTATAAAAAATACAGCTCGTTTATAATTCAAAACTTATCTTTGAATTATAAATAGCTGTATCTTGTATTTAAGTATTTTTCTTAAAATACTATAATTAAATTATAAATCTAGTAAATTTCTTCTTACGTCATTGAATAATTACCACTATTTTTTTGCTAATTTTGCTATCTCCACTATAGTATCAGCTGCTTTTTCCATATGTTCTAAACAACTAAATTCATATTGTCCATGGAAATTTTCTCCCCCAACGAAGATATTTGGCGTCGGGATTCCCATATATGAAATTTTAGAACCATCTGTTCCACCACGAATTGGAATAATAATAGGTTTTACCCCTACATTTTTTATAGCTTGTTCTGCTACATCAACACAGCGTTTATCTTTTTTAATTACATCTCCCATATTATAATATTGATCGAACAAATCATATTCCACAACATTACCATATTTTTCATTAATTTTCGCTGCTACTTGTTCTGCAAATTTCTTACGCGCTTCAAACTTTTCTTTATCGTGATCACGAATTATATACACCATCTCAGCTTCTTCAATTCTAGCTTGCATATTGTGCAATAAATAGAATCCTTCATATCCTTCTGTGTGTTCAGGAACTTCTTTTTCTGGGAACAGTGAAGCTAATTCAGCAGCAATTGTATTTGCATTTTTCATTTTACCTTTTGCCGTACCTGGATGAACACTTACACCTGTAATTTTATATGTAATTTGTGCAGCATTAAAGCTTTCATATTCTAATTCACCAAGAACTCCACCATCCATAGTAAAAGCATAATCTGTTGCAAAACCTTTAGCATCAAAGTGATCTGCTCCACGCCCTATTTCTTCATCAGGACCAAATGCAATACGAATATCACCATGTTCAATTTCAGGATGTTCACTTAAATACTTAATTGCTTCTACTATTTCAGTAATTCCAGCTTTATCGTCCGCACCTAGTAAAGTTGTACCATCTGTAGTGATTAATGTTAAACCTTTATAGTTACTTAAATTAGGAAACTCAGCTTTACTCATTACTACATTTAATTCTTTATTTAAAATAATATCTTCACCATCATAATTCTCAATAACTTGTGGATTAATACCTTCAACATTAAAATCTGCAGTATCCACATGTGAAATAAACCCAATTCTATCGTATGGCTTATCAGTATTAGCCGGTAATGTTGCAGTTAAAAACCAGTTTCCTTCATTTAATTCTATGTCACTAAGATTCAATTCTTCTAATTGTCCTTTTAACATACGTAGGAAATCTTTTTGCTCTGGAGTAGATGGAATAGTCGTACTAGCGGCATCAGATCTAGTTTTAAAATTAACATATCCTAAGAAACGTTCTAACATAGTTTCATATTTCATTATTCTTCACCTCATTTGTATTTTCTTTTATTATAATACAATTTTTATCAAAATGTAAAGGTTATAAAATTCATATTTTTAAAAACAACATTCTCAAATAACTTTGTTTAAAATAATAAATGATACTTAATATATTTATCTATTTGTGATACAATTACATATGTATTCTAATTTCATATTAGATATTAGTAAAATAAATTTCAAGGAGAACTTTTTCATGCAACAAGTTATGAATTATAAAGATACTAGAATTGAGAATTTCCACACTATCTATCCAAACCATATGAACAGACACGATACATTATTCGGTGGACAAACCCTATATTGGCTTGATGATGTACAAGGTTTAGTAATACGTAGATATACACACCTACCCTTCTTTACTGCAAGTATTGATACTTATCAATTTTTAGATGTTGTCCACAGACACGAGGCATTAATTATTGATAGTTATGTGTCAAGAGTGGGTACTAGAAGTGTTGAAATTTTTGCTGAACTAAGTGCATTCAACCATGAAACTAGACACACTCGCCTAGTTGGTATTTGTTTCTCAACATTCGCAATAAGCAGAGACACAGTTCTTGAGCAACCTCTACCAAAAGTTGAATATACAGATGAGATTTCAAAATTTGTAAGCTCTTCTTATGCAGACAGACAAAGCGGTAAACTATCAGCTCGTGAATTCTGTAAAGAGTATCTAAAATATTATAATAAGTAAAAAAGAAGTGAGATTATTCTCACTTCCTTTTTTTATTTTGTTAGTCGATTGAATAAAGTAATTCTAATACTTTCTCTTCAAATTTAACTAATTTTTCTTCTGCAACTTTCTTATCTGCATCTTTAACATAGATATAAAGTTTTACTTTTGGTTCTGTTCCACTTGGACGTAATGTATACCATGATTCGTCTGAATAACTGAATTTAACAGCATCAGTTTTTTCAATTTCAATAGCTTTTTCTTCACCTGTAGCAACAGTTTTTTCTTTTTGTACTAAGTAGTCAGTAATCGCTACTACTTCACTTCCTGCAATTTCACGAGCAAAGATTTCACGATATTTTTCCATCATTCGTTTAATTCTTTGAGCACCTGCTGCTCCTTCTAAAACAATTGAGATAGTTTTATCTAGGTAGTAACCATATTTTTCATAGAAACCATCAAGTACATCTACCAATGTTTTACCTTGTGTTTTGTAGAATGCTGCAGCTTCTACTAATAACATAGCAATAGTTACACCATCTTTATCACGTAGGAATGTACCAACGTTGTATCCAATACTTTCTTCATATCCCATTACATAGTTTTTCTCACCTGTAATATCCCATTCATTTGGTAATGCACAGATGTTTTTAAATCCAGTAAGAACATCGATAACTTCTACTCCGTATTCTTTACAAAGTGGTTCTACCATTTTAGATGTTACGATAGATTTAACTAACACTGGGTTTTCTGGCAATTTGTTTTGTTTTGCAAGATTTTCAATAACATATTGAACTAATACTGCTCCTGCTTGGTTACCATTTAGAGAAACTACTTCTCCATTGTGAATTACTTCTACAGCAAGACGGTCACAGTCAGGGTCAGTTGCAATAATTACATCTGCATTAACTTTTTTAGCTAATCTTTCACCATATTCAAATGCTGCAGTATCTTCTGGGTTTGGATATTCAATTGTTGGGAAAGTTCCATCTGGATCCTTTTGCTCTTCAACAACATGAACATTTTTAAATCCACGACGCGCAAGAACTGTAGTAACAGCTTTATAACCAGCACCATTAAGTGGAGTATATACTACGGAAATATCTTTATCAATATTTTCATCATTAATTGCACAGTTTAAAGATTCTCTATAGAACTCTTCGTCGATTTCTTGTCCGATATAAACTAATAATCCTTTTTCTTGTGCTTCTTCTTCAGTTAAAGTAACATAGTTATCAAAAATATCCATTGAGTTAATGTATTCTAGTACTTTATCACTTATATCAGATTTAATTTGAGATCCTTCTTGCCAATATACTTTATATCCATTGTATTCTTTTGGATTGTGACTTGCTGTAATATTGATACCACTGGCTGTTCCTAAGTAACGAACTGCAAATGATAATTCTGGAGTTGGACGTAAGTCTTCGAATAAGTATGCTTTAACTCCATTACTAGCCATTACTAAAGCTGCTAACTTAGCAAATTCTTTTGAGAAAAGACGTGGATCATGAGCAATAGCAATACCTTTTT